>NZ_JBHUYJ010000017.1:0-15274 GCF_042668715.1 Streptomyces sp. NPDC057271 | reverse complement strand
ACGTATCCGTACGTCCTGAAGACGTCCTAGAACAGCCGCAGTTTGTCGTCCTCGATGCCGCGCATCGCGTCGTAGTCGAGCACCACGCAGTCGATGCCGCGGTCCGTCGCGAGCACCCGCGCCTGCGGCTTGATCTCCTGCGCCGCGAAGACGCCCTTCACCGGCGCGAGGTGCGGGTCGCGGTTGAGCAGCTCCAGGTAGCGGGTCAGCTGCTCCACACCGTCGATCTCGCCCCGGCGCTTGATCTCCACCGCGACCGTCGCCCCTTCGGCGTTACGGCAGAGGATGTCGACCGGGCCGATCGCGGTCGGGTACTCACGGCGGATGAGGGTGTGGCCCTCGCCCAGCGTCTCGATGCGGTCGGCCAGCAGCTCCTGGAGGTGCGCTTCCACGCCGTCCTTGATGAGGCCCGGGTCCACGCCGAGTTCGTGCGAGGAGTCGTGGAGGATCTCCTCCATCGTGATGATCAGTTTCTCGCCCGCTTTGTTCACCACGGTCCAGATGCCGGCCTCTCCGTCGGCACCTTCCTTGAGGGTGCACGGGGGCGACATCCAGTTGAGCGGTTTGTACGCGCGGTCGTCCGCGTGGATGGAGACGCTGCCGTCTGCCTTGACCAGGATCAGACGGGGAGCGGAGGGCAGGTGGGCGGTGAGCCGGCCCGCGTAGTCCACGGAGCAGCGGGCGATGACGAGACGCATGGTCGGCAACGCTACAAGACACACGCTCTTCCGCGCGATTCGGCTCTTAACGCCCGCTGGACGACCGTCACTTATTGGCCGGTTGTGCTCCCATTCTCCTGGTGCGCTCCGGACGCCGCGCTTACCGTGGAGACAGGAGGTCGCCGTCCGTGCACGCTGCGTGTCGCACGGGGGTCCTTCATCCCTGCCCGTAAGACCCCGTCCATCGGGGTCGCGAGAGGAGAACCCATGTCGCTCGACGTCTCACCGGCGCTGTTGGAACAGGCCGAGCGAGGCGAGGTCGACGAAGCCGACTTCGTCGACTGCGTCCGGACCTCCCTGCCCTACGCATGGGAGATGATCAGTTCTCTGGTGGCCCAGCTGAAGGTCGACGGTGGCGAGTTCGCCGACAACCAGACGCCGCCGCCGAACGAGCAGGCACGTGGTCAGCTGTTGCGTGCACTCGCGAGTGACGCCATTCGTGGTGCGCTGCAGCGGCACTTCGGGGTGCGTCTGGCCTTCCAGAACTGCCACCGTGTGGCGGTGTTCCCGCTCGACCCCGCGGTCGACGACCGGCTCGCCCGCTTCACCTCCGTACGGGGACAGCTGCTCAACCAGTCGCCGGAGCTGCGCGACTGCTGAGGCACGGTGCCGCCGCTCCGCATCGCGGGAGACGCGATCGTCGCGAGATGCGATCGTCGCGAGATGCGATCGTCGCGAGAGATGCCGGCGCGGCGGCACCACACCGCACACCGCACCCGACTCATGGACTCAGACCAGCAGGGGGAGCACCTCGGCCCCCAGCCGCCGGACGTTCTCCTCGGTGGCCGCGAGATCGCCCGTGCCCTCGGCGAGCAGCGCGAAGCGCGTGATGCCCGTCCGCTCCGCCGTCGCCGCGAGCCGGTCCGCCGCCAACCGGGGTGTGCCGACCGGGTGCAGATCGCAGAGCAGCTCCGTGTAGGCGACCGGGTCCCGCATCGCGCGAAGCCGGCCGTCCACGGTCACATGGGCTTCGAGCCCCTGCTTCAGCCAGCCGGGCATCGCCTTCACCAGCGCCTCGGCGGCGTCCCGCGGACCGTCCGCGAGTTGGACGACGCCCGCCGAGACATGGCCGGCGCCGATCCGCGCGATCTCGTCGGGGGTGCGGCCCGCGTCCCGGGAGAAACGCTCCCATGCGGCCACCATCTCGGCCTTCTCCCCGTCGCCGCAGTGCATCCCGAGGAGCATCGGCAGTCCGCGCCGGGCGGCCAGCTCGACGCTCTTCGGGGAGGTGCAGGCGACAACCACCTCGGGCGCAGCGTCCCCGCCGATGAGCTCTCCGGGGCGCGGCACGACGGCCACCTCGCGGAAGGCGAATCGTTCTCCCTCGGCCGAGACCCGGGACTCGGTGAGCCAGCGCAGCAGCAGATCGAGCGACTCCGGGAAACCCTGTTCGTACGCCGGCAGACCCGCGCCGAACACCTCCAGGTCGACCCACGGACCGCCTCTGCCCACGCCGAGCGTGAACCGTCCCCCGGACGTCAGATGGAGCAGGGCGGCCTGCTCGCCCAGGGCGACCGGGTGGACCGTCGGCAGCACACTGACCGCCGTACCGACCCGGATCCGGCGCGTGCGTCCCAGGAGCAGCGCCGCCAGGGTCACGGCCGACGGACAGACGCCGTACGGAACGAAGTGGTGCTCGGCGAGCCAGACGGAGTCGAGCCCCGACTCCTCGACCACCTCGGCGGTCCGCACCGCCCGGTGCAGTGCCTCGCCCTGACCCTGGCCCGGGAACTGGGCGGCCAGAACAAACGTACCCACGCGCATCGCCTTCTGCCTCCTTGCGGCCGACGCGTTTCTCCCCCTCGTACTGGCAACAACGTCTGACACGTGCCAAAGGCAACGGCCTCCGCCGAAGTTCTTGCGATTGTCCGCTGATCCGGCTCGGAGGGGTGGAAGGGCCACTCCGTCGCGGCCCGTAGGCTGGAGAGAACGTTCCGTGTGTCCCCGGTCCCGTGAGGTGATTACGTGTCCCCCCGTCGCAACCGCCCCCAGGGCGGCGAGAAGCCCGATCGTCAGGGCGAGTCGGGCGACCGGTACGGCGGGTCGCAGCGCAGCGAGAACTGGCAGGGCGAGGAGTGGCTCGTCCGGCACGTGGCCGGCGCGAGCGCCCCCGGCAAGCGCTACCGCTGCCCCGGCTGCGACCAGGAGATCCCCGGGGGCGCGCCGCACGTGGTGGCGTGGCCGGAGTACGGGGGAGTGGACGACCGCCGCCACTGGCACAAGGCCTGCTGGAGCGCGAAGGACCGCCGCACCACGCGGGTGCAGCGGTCCCGTAACGCGCCGAGGTACTAGCCCCGGGTCACACCTACCGGCTCTCGGGCCACAGGGTCACACGTCCCGGCTCTCGGGCCACAGGGTCAGACGTCCCGGCGGTTCAGCAGGGCGTACGCGCCGGTCATCGCCGCCGCAGTGACGCCCAGCAGGATCCACACCGGCTCCCAGCCCGCCGGACCGGACTCGCCCACGGTGGGCCGGCCAGCGTACAGCGCGATGAGCTGGCTCGGCACCGCGTACTCCAGCAGCCACTCCTGCACCGAGGCCAGCGACTCCGAGAACATGAAGAAGGCGGCCACCAGCGGCAGCAGCAGCACACCGATCATGATCGTGATCGCGCCCGCCGAGTGCCGGATGATCGCGCCGACGGCCAGCGAGAAGAGGCCGAGCAGCGCGAGGAACAGGCCCACGCCGACCGTGGCCCGCAGCCACTCGGCCGTGGTCGGATCGGGCGCGGTCACCATCGACACCTGCGCGAAGGCGACCACCGCCGACGTGACCGTGGTGACCGTGAACACCAGCAGGAAGAAGACGATCGCCTTCGCCGTCAGCACCCGGGAGCGGCTGGGGCAGGCGGTCAGCGTGGTGCGGATCATGCCCGTGCCGTACTCGGAGGCGATGGTCAGCACGCCCAGCGTGATCACGCAGATCGAGCCGAGAAGCACGCCGAAGAAGCCGAGGCCGAGCGCCGACTCGTTCTCGGTCGCCACCTCCGAGGCCGCCACGATCGCGGCGACGCCGAGGCCGACGCCCAGCATCAGCAGCAGCATCACCCCCAGCGTCCACATCGTGGAGCGCAGGGAACGGATCTTGGTCCACTCCGAGGCGAGCGCGTCCCCCAGGTGCGCCTTGCGCGCGGGGATGGGGGAGACGTACGAGTAGGGGGCGGGGGTGGTCATCGGGCGTCCTCGGCGTTCTCGGCGTTCTCGCTCTGTGTCGCGTACGGGTTCTGTCCGGGCGGCGGCGGGGCGTACCAGCCCTGCTGCGGGACGTCCGGCACCACCGGCTGGGCCGGCTGCTGGAAGTGGTGCGGCTGCGGCTGCTGGAGATGGGCCAGCTGGTCGTCGGTCGACCGGTAGTCGACGGCGCCCTGCGTCAGCCGCATGTACGCCTCCTCCAGCGAGGCCTGGTGCGGGGACAGCTCCCAGAGCCGTACGTCCGCGTCGTGGGCCAGGTCGCTGATCCGCGGCAGTGGCAGACCGGTCACGCGCAGCGCGCCGTCCGGCTCGGACATCACCCGGCCGCCCGCCTCGGTGAGCGCGGCCGTCAGCTTCTCGCGCTGCTGGGGCTCCGTCTGCGGGGTGCGCACCCGGGCGAAGTCCGCCGAGTTCGCCGAGATGAAGTCCTTGACGCTCATGTCGGCCATGAGCTGGCCACGGCCGATCACGATCAGATGGTCGGCGGTCAGCGCCATCTCGCTCATGAGGTGGCTGGAGACGAAGACGGTCCGGCCCTCGGAGGCGAGCTTCTTCATCAGGTTCCGGACCCAGAGGATGCCCTCGGGGTCGAGACCGTTGACCGGCTCGTCGAAGAGCAGCACCTGCGGGTCCCCGAGCAGCGCGGCGGCGATGCCGAGCCGCTGCCCCATACCCAGCGAGAAGCCCTTGGAGCGGCGCTTGGCGACATCCTGGAGGCCGACGACCCCGAGGACCTCGTCGACCCGCTGTGCCGGGATCCCGGCGAGCTGGGCGAGCGACAGCAGATGGCTGCGGGCGCTCCGCCCGCCGTGCACGGCCTTGGCGTCGAGCAGCGCACCCACCTGGCGGGGCGCGTTCGGCAGCTGCCGGAACGGATGGCCGCCGATCGTGACGTGTCCCGACGTCGGCCGGTCGAGCCCCAGGATCATGCGCATCGTCGTCGACTTGCCGGAACCGTTGGGGCCGAGGAAGCCGGTGACGGTGCCCGGCCGCACGTGGAAGGAAAGGTTGTACACGGCCGTCTTGGCGCCGTAGCGCTTCGTCAGGCCGACTGCCTCGATCATTCTCCAGCCCCATCGACAGGTCAGGTCGTCGGGGTCGTGGCCTCCTGGGCCGGAACCCCCGTATGAGCTAGGAGCTTATCCAGCCGTTGACGGTTCCGGCGAAGCCTGGATCGTCATGTACGCGCTACGCGTCCCGCTTCTTCATCACCAGGTAGCCGCCGAGCAGCGCGGCCGCCACCCAGATCAGCATGATCCCCAGGCCGCCCCACGGACCGTACGGCGCCTCGTCCGTGTTCATGGCGTCCGGAAGGACCTGCATGATCTTCGATCCGGCCTGGTCGGGGAAGTAGAGCGCCACCTCCTTGGCCTTCGGCACCGCGGAGAGGATCTGCGAGACCAGGAAGAAGAACGGCACCAGGATGCCGAGGGAGAGCATCGAGGAGCGCAGCATCGCCGCCACACCCATCGAGAAGAGCGCGATCAGCCCCATGTAGAGCCCACCGCCGACGACCGCCCGCAGCACGTTGTCCGCGCCGAGGGACGTGCGGTGCTCGCCCAGGAGCGCCTGCCCGAGGAAGAACGACAGGAAGCTGGTCGCCAGGCCCACCACCAGGGCGAGCGCCCCGGCCACCGCGATCTTGGAGAAGAGGAACGTCGCCCGCTGCGGGACGGCCGCCAGAGACGTACGGATCATGCCGGAGCTGTACTCGGTGCCGACGACGAGGACACCGAAGACCACCATCGCCAGCTGCCCGAGCACCATCCCGGAGAAACTGACGAAGGTCGGGTCGAAGGTCGCCTGCTCGGCCTCCGAGAGGTCGTCGAAGGTCGACTTCAGCAGGGCGCAGAGGGCCGCGCTCATCGCCACCGTCACCAGGAGCGCGCTCGCCAGGGTCCAGACCGTCGACGAGACCGTCCGGATCTTGGTCCACTCCGACTGGAGGACCGCCGATACCGCTGCCATCGTTCAGGCTCCCTTGGTGGTGTCGCCCCAGCGGGGGCCGGGCGCGTCCGCCCCGTGTACGTCCGTGCCGTGCGCGTGGTACTCCACCGCGCCCGCGGTCATCTGCATGAACGCCTCCTCCAGGGAGGCGCGCTGGGAGCTCAGCTCGTGCAGGACGAGCCCGTGCTCGGCGGCCAGTTCACCGAGCTTCTCGGTCGTGGTGCCGTCCACCTCCAGCGTGCCGTTACCCGCCTCCACGGGGGTGAAGCCGTTGGCGTGGAGGATGTCCCGCAGCCGCTCCTGCTGCGGCGAACGGAGCCGTACATAGCTCCGCGAATTCTGGTGGATGAAATCGGCCATCGTCGTGTCGGCCAGCAGCCTGCCCTGCCCGATCACGATGAGATGATCCGCCGTCAGAGCCATTTCACTCATCAGATGGCTGGAAACGAAGATCGTCCGCCCTTCGGACGCGAGCGCCTTCATCAGATTGCGGATCCAGTGAATTCCCTCGGGGTCCAGACCATTGACGGGTTCGTCGAACATCAGGATCTCGGGATCGCCGAGCAGCGCCGAGGCGATTCCCAGCCGTTGGCCCATGCCCAGGGAGAAGCCCTTCGACTTCTTCCGCGCGACCGCCGTCAGACCGACCAGATCCAGGACCTCGCCGACCCGCCTCTCCGGAATGCGGTTCGACTGGGCGAGGCAGAGCAGATTGTTGTACGCCGACCGGCCGCCGTGCATCGCCTTGGCGTCCAGGAGCGCGCCGATGTACTTCAACGGCTCCTGGAGCTCGCGGTAGTGCTTGCCGTCGATCCGGACCGTACCGCTGGTCGGGTTGTCCAGATCGAGCATCATGCGCATCGTCGTCGACTTGCCCGCGCCGTTCGGCCCCAGGAAGCCGGTGACCACACCGGGCCGCACCTGGAAGGAGAGGCGGTCGACCGCCGTCTTCGTTCCGAACCGTTTCGTCAGGCCTTCGAGCTCGATCATGCGCCCACGCTACGGGTGCACAAAACCCTCCGCCACTGGAATGGCGGAGGGTTTTGTGGGAGTTCGCGTTCCGGTTACCGGACCGGGGGGACCGGAGCGATCAACGGGTCTGCTGCGCCGGGACACCACGGGTGGCCGGCTCGTCGTCGATCGGGGAACCGGCGGCCGCGACGGCGGCACCGGTCAGCGTCGCCAGCATCTCGCGGACGTTGGTCAGCTGCGCGTTGATCGAGTCCCGGCGGTTCGTCAGCGCCGCCAGCTCGCGCTCCGATTCCGAGCGGATCCGGTCGGCCTTGGCGTTCGCGTCGGCCACGATGTCCTCGGCCTGGCGCTGCGCGGTCTCCACCGTCTGGCGGGCCCGGCGCTCCGCGTCCGTACGCAGCTTCTCGGCCTCCAGACGGAGCTGCTCGGCGCGGTGCTCGATCTCGGCGAGGCGCTTCTCGGCCTTGGCCTGACGCGAGGCCAGGTCGCGCTCCGACTGCTCCCGGCGCTTGGCCAGGTTGGTCTCGAAGTCCGCGGCGGCCTGGGCGGCCTTGGCCCGGGTCTCCTCGAAGAGGGCGTCCGCCTCCTCGCGCTTGGACTGCGCGTCCTTCTGGGCCTCGGCACGCAGCGAGTTGGCCTCGCCCTGCGCCTTCTCGACGATCCGAACGCCCTCGTCCTCGGCCTTCGCCTTGCGCTCCGCGGCGAACGACTCGGCGTCGTTGCGCACCTGCTGGGCGGCCGACTCGGCCAGCTCGCGGTGCTGCTCGGCGGCGCGACGGGCCTCCTCACGCAGGTCCTTCGCCTCCTCCTCGGCCAGCCGGAGGATCTTCTCGACGCGGGCGCCGAGGCCGGCGTACGACGGCTCGGCGTCGGTGACCTGGGCCTGGGCGTTCTGCGTCTCGAGGTGGAGTTCCTCGATGCGCTTTTCCAGCGAGGTGATTCGGGCCAGAGCACTGTCACGGTCGGCGACGAGCTTGGTAATGCGGTCGTCCACCTGACCGCGGTCGTAACCACGCCGCACGAGCTCGAAGCCGAAGGGGGAGGAAGTGTCGCTCATGGGGTTCCTGTCGAATGAGACCGGTGAGGTGTTAGGGGGAATCCTAGGGGCCGAAGCGGCGTGTCATCGAGCGGATGCCCGTTTGATATGGAGAATGTCCAGCCTTTTGAGTGGCTAGCCCTCGGAGGACTTGCCACTCGAACGTGTTGCTCCTGCCGGAACACCCGCCTTGACCCCCTCCTTCGTTCCCGCGGACGGCGCCTCGAAAGACTCCAACGCCTCCAGGACGTCCTGGACACGGGAGATCTCCGCATTGATGTCCTCGCGCCTGCGCACCAGGACGTCCAGCTCGCGCCGGCCCTCGGAGATCATCTCCTCGGCCTCGCGCTCGGCCTCCCCCTTGACCTTCTCCGCCTCCGCGACCAGTGAGGCCTTCTTCTGCTCGGCCTCCTTGAGCAGCGCCTCGGCCTTCCTCACCGCGGCGATGCGGACCTTGCTCGCCTCCGAACTCGCTTCGGAGAGCATCTCCTTGGACTTCTCCTCGGCCTCGGCCCGCTGCTCCTCGGCGGCCTTCACCAGCTTGTCGACGCGCTCGCCGGCCGTCTTCATCTGCTCGGCCGTCTCGCGTCGCGCCCGCTCGTGCAGCTCCTCGATCTCGCCCTCGACGCGGGCCCGCAGCTCCTCCGCCCGCTCCCTTATGGCCGTCGCGTCGCTGCGCGCGCCCACCAGGAGCTCGTCCGCGTCCGTACGGGCCTTCTCGACGAGCGAGTTGCCCTCGACCGTCGCCTCGGCCACGATCCGGTCTGCCTCCTGACGGGCCGCGCCGACCATCGTGTCGGCCTGCGACTCGGCCTCTGTGGTGGCGCGCAGCGCCTCCTCCTGGGCCTTCGCCATCAGCTGGTCCGCCTGCTCGGCCGCGTCCGAACGGCGCTTGGCACCGGCCTCGCGCGCCTCGTCGAGCGTACGGTCGGCCTCCTCGCGCGCCTCGGCACGCATCTGCTCCGCGGCCGCCTCGGCGTCGGCCTTGACCCGCTCGGCCTCCGACCGGATCCGCTCGGCGGCCTGCTGGGCCTGGCGCACGTTCTCGGCGCCCTCGGCCCGGAGCCGCTCCACCTCGTCGGACGCCTCGGTCGTGATCCGCTCGGCCTCGCTCCTGGCCTCGGTGATGAGCGAGTCCGCCTGCTCGGCCGCGTCCGCGCGCCGCTTGTCGGCGGCCTTGCGGGCCTCGTCGAGGACCCGCTCGCCGTCCGCGCGCGCGGCGGCCCGCAGCGCCTCCGCCTCGGCCTCGCCCTCCGCCTTGACCTGCTCGGCCTCGGCCCGGATCCGCAGCGCGTCCTGCTCGGTGGACTCGAGGAGGGCCACCGCCTCGGCGGTGATCGCGTCGGCCTGCTCGGCCGCGTCCGTACGCCGCTTGTCGGCGGCCTTGCGGGCCTCGTCGAGGACCCGCTCGCCGTCGGCGAGCGCGGCCACCCGCAGCGCCTGCGCGTGCGCCTCGCCGTCCGTCTTCAGCTGCTCGGCCTCGGTGCGCAGCGCGTCCGCCTCGGCCGTCAGCCGCTCCGCCTCGCTCGTGGCCTCGCTGATGAGCGAGTCCGCCTGCTCGGCCGCGTCCGCGCGCCGCTTGTCGGCCGCCTTGCGGGACTCGTCCAGGATCTGGTCGCCCTCGGCGCGGGCGAGCGTCACCAGCTCCTCGGCCTCGGCGGTCAGCCGCTCGGACTCCGCCGCCGCCTCGGAACGGATCCGGTTGGCGTCCTCGCGGGCGTCCGCACGGGTCCGGGCCGCGTCCTGCTCGGCCGACCCCAGCGCGTCCGACGCCTCCGTCCGTACCCGCTGGGCGTACTCGGCCGTGTCCGTACGCAGCTTCTCCGACTGGGCGATCGCGTCCGCGACCGTCCGCTCGGCCAGCGACTTCGCGGCCTCGGTCTCCTCCTGGGCGCGTGCCCGGACGCGGTTGGCGTCCTCGGTGGCCCGCTCCCGCTCCTCGTACGCGTCGGCGCGGACCCGGTCCGCCTCCTCCTGCGCCTCGGTGCGGGTGCGCTCCGCCGCGTGCTCGGCCGCGCTGCGCAGCCCGGCGATCTCCTCCTCGGCCTGCTCCTGGAGACCGGCGACGGAGTCCCGTACCTCCTTGGCCGTCTGCTCGGCCGCGGACACCATCTCCGTGGCCCGCCGGTCCGCCTCCTCGACCAGCCGCTGCGCCTCGGTCTGCGCCTCCTCGACCCGCTTACGGGCGGAGGCGAGGAGCTCCTCGGACTGCTCACGGGCGTGCTCGCGCTCCCGGCCGGCCTCGGAACGGGCCGACTCCAGCGTCTCGTCGGCCTCCCGGCGCCGCCGGTTGGCCTCCTCCTGCGCGGCGGCCAGCGCCTCGGCGGCCTCGGCGGCCACCCGCTCGGCGGCGGCCGCGGCCTCGGCGCGGACCCGGTCCGCGGTCTCCTGGGCCTCCGACTTCAGCCGCTCGGCCTCCGTCGACGCCTCCGTCCGCAGTCGTACCGCCGCGGCCTCCGCCTCGGCGCGCGACGTGGACGCGTCCGACGCCGCCTCCGTACGGAGCCGCTCGGCCTCCTGCTCGGCCTGCGCCTGGAGCGTACGGATCCGCTCGGCGGCCTCCGTACGGAGCCGCTCGGTCTCCTCGACGGCCTCGCGCCGGAGCCGCTCGCTCTCGGCGCGCGCGTCGGTCAGCGTTCGCTCGGCGCTCTCGACCCGGGTCTCGGCCTCGGTGCGCAGCCGGGACAGCTCCTCGGCCGCCTCCGCTTGCCGCGCCCGGGCGGCCCGCCCGGCCTCCTCGCGCAGCTCGGCGGCGGTCCGCTCGGCCGCCTCCTTGACCGACTCGGCCTGCTCCTCGGCCTCGGCCCGCATCCGCTCGGCCTCGGCGCGGGTGCGCTCCAGGGTCTCCTCGGCCTGGGCGCGCAGTGTCTGGGCGCGCTCCATGGCCTCCGAGCGGACCCGCTCGCCCTCGGCGCCCGCGCTCGCGCGGAGCTCGTCGGCGTCGGTACGGGCCTTGGTCAGCAGCTCCTCGGCGGTGCTGGCCGCCTCCTCGATCTGGCCGACGGCCTCACGCCTGGCCTCGCCGCGGATCTTCTCGCCCTCGGCGATCGCCTCGGCCCGCAGCTGCTCGGCCTCGCCGCGCAGCCGGCGCGCCTCCTCCTGCAGCTCGACGGTCTTGGCGCGGTACTCCTTGGTGTCGTCCTTCGCCGACCCGAGCAGCTCGTCGGCCTGCTCCTCCGCCCGGTTGCGCAGCCGGTCGGCCTCCGCCTCCGCCTCGCGGCGGATCCGCTCGGCCTCCTCGGAGGCCTTGCGGGTGGTCGCCTGGGCGTCCTCGGACGCCTTGGTGAGGACCTCCTCGGCGGTACGGGCCGCCTTGGCGAGCGCGGCGGCCGAGTCCTCGGCCGCGACCGTACGGGCCTTGTCCGAGGCCTCCGAGACCAGCTTCTCGGCCTCGGCGGTGGCCTCGCGCAGCTTCTCCTCGGCCTCGCCCTTGAGGGTCTCGGCCTCCTTCGTCGCCTCGGCGACGAGCCGGGCGATCTCCGCCTTCGCCGTACGGGTGCGCTGCTCGTTGACGGACTCCGCGGAGGAGAGCTGCCTGGCCGCCGCCTCCTTGGCCTCGGCGAGCGCCTTCTCGGCCTCGGCGCGGGCCTCGCGCAGCCGGAGCTCGGCCTCCTGCATCCGCTGCTCGGCGGCGCGGGACAGCTCGGTGGCCTGCTGCCGGGCCTGCTCGGTCTCGGCGCTGGTCGAGGAGCGCAGCCGCTCGGCGTGGCTGGTGGCCTCCTGCGCCTGGGTGGACGCGGCGTTCAGAAGCCGCTCGGCGTCCCTGCGGGCGCGCAGCAGAATCGCTTCCGCCTCGGCACGGGCGGCCTCCGCCTCCGAACCGACCCGCTGCCGGGTCTCCTCCGCCAGGCGGGTGGCCTCGGCGCGCGCGCCGGCGAGCGCCTGCTCGGCCTCGGCGCGGGACTCCTCCATCAGGCGGCGGGCCTGCGACTCCGTGCGGGCGCGCAGCTGCTCGGCCCAGGCCACGTTCTCGTTGACGTGCGCCTCGACGGTCTGGCGGCGCTCCGCCAGCTCCTGGTCCAGGCGCTGGCGGCGCTGGACGGCCTCGGCGTGCAGCTCGGCCTGGAGCCGGGCCTGGTGCTCGGCGTGCTCCTGGAGGATGCGCTGGGTCTGGGCGCGGGCGTCGCGCAGCTCGCGCTCGGCGTCCTGGCGGAGCTGGTCGGCCTGGATCTGCGCGTTGCGCAGCATCTGCTCGGCCTGGTAGCCGATGTCCGCGCTGTCGTAGGCGGGACGGGACGCGATGGTGCGCCGCGCCTCATGGAGCTTGGCGCGCAACACCTCGACCTGGTAACCGAGGTCCTCGGCGTGCTGGACGGCCTTCTCCCGCTCGGTCTTCAGCCGGTCCATCTCGGCTTCGAACCGCGAAAGATGGTCGTCTTCAGCTCGGTGGCTCTCCTGGCGTTCGTAGCCCCGCACTGCGCGGTCCCATCCGTCCCCTGGTCGCAACACTCCAACGAGCACCGTTCCGCGGAGAACGGCCCCCCGGGAATCGTGGCAGATCGGATACCCCGACTACGACGCCGCATGGCATGCGGCACCGACCGGCCCCGGCCCGGAGTCGCCCACTCTACCGGGCCAGGAATCCGGAGGTCAGTGCTCCGCTGAGGAGGGGTCAGCGGACGTGACCAGTTCGGTCAGTACGCCGTGGCAGTCCTTGGGGTGGAGGAAGGTGATACGGGAGCCCATGGAGCCGGTCCTGGGCTCGTCGTAGAGGACCCGGACGCCCTTGGAACGGATGTCACCGGCGGCACTGTCGACGTCTGCCGTGCCGAAGGCGATGTGGTGGACCCCCTCGCCGTTCTTGGCCAGCCACTTGCCCACCGCGGAGTCCTCGCGGGTGGGCTCGAGGAGCTGGAGGTACGAGGCTCCGCCGTCGGAGGTCTCGTTGATCTTGAGCATGGCCTCGCGGACGCCCTGCTCCTCGTTCACCTCGGAGTGGAACACCTCGAAACCGTAGGTCGCACGGTAGAACTCGACAGTCTTGTCGAGGTCGAAACAGGCGATCCCGATGTGGTCGATTCGCGTCAGCATTACTCCAGTGCAACGCCAGGGGGATGGTTACGCAACGTGCGCGCCGTCACACCGGCAGGCCGGTGACCGCGTACGGCACCGCTCAGTACATTGGCGGTAAACCCTCGTTCACTCCTCATCCCAAGGGGCTGTGCCTCATGTCTGGAACGACCGGTACCACCTCAGTGATCGTCGCGGGCGCCCGCACGCCCATGGGCCGTCTGCTCGGCTCCCTCAAGTCCTTCTCCGGCGCCGACCTGGGCGGCTTCGCCATCAAGGCCGCGCTCGACCGGGCCGGCATCGGCGGCGACCAGGTGCAGTACGTGATCATGGGGCAGGTGCTCCAGGCGGGCGCCGGCCAGATCCCCGCCCGTCAGGCCGCCGTCAAGGCCGGCATCCCGATGAACGTCCCGGCTCTCACCATCAACAAGGTGTGTCTGTCCGGTCTGGACGCCATCGCCCTGGCCGACCAGCTGATCCGCGCGGGTGAGTTCGACGTGGTCGTCGCCGGCGGCCAGGAGTCGATGACCAACGCCCCGCACCTGCTGCCGAAGTCCCGCGAGGGCTTCAAGTACGGCGCGATCGAGATGCTCGACGCGATGGCGTACGACGGTCTCACCGACGCCTTCGAGAACGTCGCCATGGGCGAGTCCACGGAGAAGCACAACACCCACCTGGGCATCAAGCGCCCCGAGCAGGACGAGATCGCCGCGCTGTCGCACCAGCGCGCCGCCGCCGCGCAGAAGAACGGCATCTTCGAGGCCGAGATCACCCCGGTCGAGATCCCGCAGCGCAAGGGCGACCCGGTCATCTTCTCCAAGGACGAGGGCATCCGCGCCGAGACGACCGCCGAGTCGCTCGGCAAGCTGCGCCCGGCCTTCGCCAAGGACGGCACCATCACCGCCGGCACCTCCTCGCAGATCTCCGACGGCGCCGCCGCGGTCGTCGTCATGAGCAAGGCGAAGGCCGAGGAGCTGGGCCTGGAGTGGATCGCCGAGATCGGCGCCCACGGCAATGTCGCGGGCCCGGACAACTCGCTGCAGTCGCAGCCGGCCAACGCGATCCAGCACGCCCTGAAGAAGGAGGGCCTCGGCGTCGAGGACCTCGACCTGATCGAGATCAACGAGGCGTTCGCCGCGGTCGCCCACCAGTCGATGAAGGACCTGGGCGTCACCCCGGAAAAGGTGAACGTCAACGGTGGCGCGATCGCCCTGGGCCACCCCATCGGCATGTCCGGCGCCCGTGTGGTGCTGCACCTCGCCCTGGAGCTCAAGCGGCGCGGCGGCGGCGTCGGCGCGGCAGCGCTGTGCGGCGGCGGCGGTCAGGGCGACGCTCTGATCGTTCGCGTACCCGGCAAGTAGTTCCCGTCAAGCAAGGAGCATCGGCAATGGTGGACGTCCCCGAACTGGTCGCCCAGGCACGGGAGGGCCGGCCGCGCGCCGTGGCCCGGCTGATCTCACTCGTGGAGGGGGCGTCCCCGCAGCTGCGCGAGGTGATGGCGGCGCTCGCGCCGCTGACCGGCGGCGCGTACGTGGTGGGCCTGACGGGCTCGCCCGGCGTGGGCAAGTCCACGTCGACGTCGGCGCTGGTCTCCGCGTACCGGCGGGCGGGCAAGCGGGTCGGCGTCCTGGCCGTCGACCCCTCGTCCCCGTTCAGTGGGGGAGCGCTGCTCGGCGACCGGGTCCGGATGTCGGAGCACGCCTCCGACCCGGGCGTCTACATCCGCTCGATGGCCACCCGCGGCCACCTGGGCGGGCTCGCCTGGGCGGCGCCCCAGGCGATCCGGGTCCTGGACGCGGCCGGTTGCGACGTCGTCCTCGTCGAGACCGTCGGAGTCGGGCAGTCGGAGGTCGAGATCGCCTCCCAGGCGGACACGTCCGTGGTGCTCCTCGCTCCGGGGATGGGCGACGGGATCCAGGCCGCGAAGGCGGGCATCCTGGAGATCGGCGACGTGTACGTGGTGAACAAGGCGGACCGGGACGGCGCGGACGCGACGGCCCGCGAGCTGAACCACATGCTGGGCCTGGGCGAGGCGCGCGGCCCCGGTGACTGGCGGCCGCCGATCGTGAAGACGGTCGCGGCGCGGGGCGAGGGCATCGACGAGGTCGTCGAGGCTCTGGAGAAGCACCGCGCGTGGATGGAGGAGCACGGGGTCCTGGCGGAGCGCCGCCGGACGCGCTCGGCGCACGAGGTCGAGACGATCGCGGTCACGGCGCTGCGCGCCCGTATCGGCGACCTCCACGGCGACCGCCGTCTGGACGCGCTGGCGGAGCGCATCGTGGCGGGCGAACTGGACCCGTACCGCGCGGCGGACGAACTGGTGGCGGGCCTGACGGAGTCCTGACGGCCTCAAGGCCGGGAGGCCGTGACACGACCGCGCCGCCGGGCGGGCCTGGTGG
>NZ_JBHUYJ010000016.1:19835-103508 GCF_042668715.1 Streptomyces sp. NPDC057271 | reverse complement strand
CCTGCCCACCAGGCCCTACCGGGAGCTCATGGCCGGGGGGCCGAGGTGGACGAGGGGTTCGATGTCGGCGAGGTCCGCCGCCATCATCGCGAACGGTTTGTCACCACGCGCCTTGCGTCGGCGCAGTTCGGCCACCGCGTCGGGGTGGGTGGCGTCGCAGGCGAGGTGGTAGCCGCCGAGGCCCTTCACGGCCAGGATCGCGCCCTGCGCGAGCATCCGACGCGCGTGGGCGACAGGATCCGAGCCGACCGCGGCCTCGGAGTGTGCGCCGGCCGCGGTAGCGAGGGCGGTGCCGGCCGGGGAGTCGGTGACTGCCGCGGCACCGGGGTCGGGGTCGGTGACCGTACGGGGCTCCGCGGCCGTACCGGACCCGGGGGCCGTGGCGGACTCCGCGATCGGGCGACGCCCGGCGCCGGGCCCGGGCTCGCCCCCGCGCCCGCCTTCCCCGGCCGTGACCAGTCGCAGTCGGGGGCCGCAGGCCGGGCAGGCGACGGGCTGGGCGTGGAAGCGTCGGTCCGCCGGGTCCGCGTACTCGCGGGCACAGTCCGGGCACATCGGGAAGCCGGCCATGGTGGTGTGGCCCCGGTCGTAGGGCATGCCCGTGACGATCGTGAACCGGGGGCCGCAGTGGGTGCACGTGATGAACGGGTGGAGGTACCGCCGGTCGGACGGGTCCGCCAGCTCCGCGAGGCAGTCGGCGCAGGTGGCGGTGTCCGGCGGGACGAGCGTGCGGACGGCGCCGCCCTGGCGGGAGGGCACGATCGTGAAGCCGTCGGCCCCGCTCGCGGCCACCTCCGCCGTCTCGACGGACTCCACCCTGGCCAGCGGCGGCGCGTCGGGCGCGATGCGGGCGCAGAAGGCCGCCACGTCCGCCGGGTCGCCCTCGACCTCGGCGACGACACCGTCGGCCGTGTTGGTGACGTGGCCGGACAGGCGCAGCCCGGTGGCGAGGGCGTAGACGAAGGGCCGGAACCCGACTCCCTGCACGACGCCGCGGACGACCACCCGGCTGCGCCGTGGGGCCGTGTCGGGGGTGGTCCCGGACCGCGCCGTGGTCACGCGCCGGCCTGGGCCATCACCGGGGTGTGGACGCGGTTCCCCTCGGCCGCCGCGAGGGCCCGGTCCAGCAGGGCGCCGGCGCCCCGGCCGTCGCGCACCGAGCTGAGGACGACCTCTACACCGGGGTTGACCTGCTCCACGTTCCGGCGGAAGGCCGCCTCGTCGAATTCGGCGGCGTCGGCCATGTCCGTCTTGGTGACGATGACCAGCTGCGCGAGGCCGAACGCCGTCGGGTACTTCAGGGGCTTGTCCTCCCCCTCGGTGACCGAGGCGAGGACGACCCGCAGGGTCTCGCCCAGGTCGTAGCCGGCGGGGCAGACCAGGTTGCCGACGTTCTCGACGAACAGCAGCCGGGTGGTCTCCGGCAGCCAGTCGTGCAGGTGGCGGGCGACCATGTCGGCCTCCAGATGGCAGAGGCCGTCGGTGAGCACCTGCTTCACGGGAGCGCCCGAACGGGCCAGCCGTCGGGCGTCGTTCTCGGTCGCCAGGTCCGCGGTGAGCGCGGCGGCGCTGACGCCCCTCTCGCCGGCGAGGCACAGTTCGCGCTCCAGCAGGGCCGTCTTACCGCTTCCGGGGCTGGAGAGCAGGTTGACGACGGCGGTGCCGCGGGCGGTGAGTTCGGTGCGCAGGATCTGTGCCGCGGCCTCGTTCTTGGCGAGGACGGCGCGCTGGAGATCGACGGCTCGGCACATGCTCAGCTCTCCTCGGTGATCGGTTGGGGGCGTCGTTCGCCGGCCGTTTCGGGGTCGGTCCAGCGGACTTCCCTGATCTGGAGATCGCGGCCGGAGACGAGTTCGCCGGCCGCGGCACCGCAGCCGGGGCAGAGAAGCCGCGGGGGCATGCCGACCGGCCAGTCCTCGGCGCACGGTTCGCAGCGCGCCATGCCCGGGACGGTACGGGTGATCAGCTCGGCGCCCTCGACGACGGTTCCGGCGCAGGCGAGTTCGAAGCAGAAGGCGAGTGCGTCGCCGACGACACCCGCCAGCTCGCCCACGTCCAGCAGGATGCTGCTGACGCCGGCGGCGCCGCGGGACCGCGCCGCCGCCTCGACCTGGTCGACGACGGCAACCGCGACGGACATCTCGTGCATCGCTCTCCGTCCTGGGCGCGGGGTGTCTCTCGGGCGCCATTAGAGGACGGACGGGCGGCGGAGCCGGCCCGGCGCGCCGGGATGGTACGGCGGTGTCGTCCGTTCGGTGCAGCCGCGGTCACCGGCCCGCGGCCGGTGACGGGCTCCGGGCGTCACATCCTGCTGATGCGCAGGTAGCGCCGGAGGTCGGGGAGGACTCCCACCACGACGGCCAGGGCGGCCAGGGCGGCGGTGACTGCGGCGGCGGTGCCGACGACGTTCTTGGGCATGGTGCTCTCCGTTTCGGTGTTCATACGACGGCTTCCTGGCGGACCAGCTCGGTCACCATGCGCACCGCCTCGGGCACCGCGGCGGTGACCTGCGGGGTGAGCCCGATGCCTTCGTCGAGGGCGGCCGGTTCGCAGCCGACGACGAAGATCCGCCGTGGTGGCGCGGCTCCGGTTCCCGCGCACAGGGTGTCGAGCAGGGCGAGGACGGCGTCGGGCGTCATCCGGTGGCCGTCGAGCGGTGCGGGCTCCTGACCGGAGGTCCGCCCGGCGGCCGTCGAGGCGTCGATCAGGTACAGCGTCCCCGGTTCGCCGCCGCGGGTGGTGACGTCGACCAGGACGAGGGTGTCCCAGCCGTCGAGGAGCTGGTACGCGAGGTGGACACCGCGGACTCCGACGTCGGCCACCTCGACGTGCGGGGGAAGCTCCTCCCGGGTGAGCCGTCGCACGGTCTCGACCCCGAAGCCGTCGTCGCCGAGGAAGATGTTGCCGACCCCGGCCACGAGCGTGCGAGCCGTCGGGGTCTCGGGTGCGTCGGCGGTGGACGGCCCGGGCTGCCCGGTCACGCGTCCTCCCGTACGTCCACCTCGTCGGGCTGGAAGTAGAGGAACCGGCCCTGTTCGCGGCGGATGTCGGCGCCCGGGTCGTCCTCGACGGTCACGGCGATGTGCACCCCGCCGTCGACGTCGTGCAGGACCGCCTCGACCAGGGCGGTGCGCCCGTCGAGGAAGAGATCCTGGGCGTCGCTCCGGCGCAGTCCCGGGCGCAGGACGACCCTGCTGCCCGCGCGGACGGCTCGTCCGTCGACGAGGACGTGGTCGCGCCCCGGATCGACGCCGGTGTCGCCACCCGGGTCCCACCAGGGGGTGTCCGGTCGGAGGACGTCGACGGCCGGTTCCTTCGGTCCGGTGACGCTCTGGAGGCTGCGCACCGCTCCGTGGAGGCGTTCGAGCACTTCGGGCGGCATGGTGTCCGCCAGCTCGATCACGGCCGCGGCGCGGGCGTCGGTCCCCCGGGCTTCGCGCTTCTCCTCGTCGGTGAGGGCGGCGGTGCGCAGGGCGAGGATCTCGTCGATCTCGGTGGCGTCGTAGAGGGCGCCGGGGCTTTCGGGGGCGATCGCCGGGTGGTCTTCGAGGATGATGGGCGAGGAGAGCATCAGGTCGTCGCGCCCGGGTTCGCCGGCCAGGACGGGCCAGGTGTGCAGGTTGCGGCAGGCCGCGACGGCGCCCTTGGCCCATTCCGGCGGGTCGGTCATCGAGAGGAACGAACCGCCGTCGATGCGGAGCAGCGTGTGCGTGGCGACCAGGGAGTACGGCAGCGCCGCGTGGCGGTCCGCGGCCGGCTCCGCGGTCCAGGTGCTGGTGTTCTCCACGGTGACCGAGAGCCGCTGGACGCGGTACGGGCCGTCGAGTTCGACCGCCGAGATCCGCAGGGTGCCGCTGATCTCCTCGCGCCGGCGTACCAGCCGGCCGAGGACGCGTCCGTCGGCGTCGGTGACGTCCTCGGTCTCCTCGGCGGCGGGGCGGGTGAACGGAAGGCTCGTGCCGTCGCCCGCCAGTCCGCCGACGGGGACGACGAGAGCGACCCGCTCCTCGACGCCTTCGTCCCAGGCCACCAGGACACGGTCGGCCAGGCGCAGTTCGGCGGTCGGGGCGAAGGTCCCGTCCGCGCGGAGTTCCTCGACGGTGCGGCGCTGGGCACGCAGGAAGCGGACCTCAACGGCGAGTTCGGCGCCGGTCCTGGGCTCGATCAGACATTCGGTGTGCTGGAAGTCGTGCTCCTCGGCGGCCGCGCTCCACGACGGTGGCACGAGGACCCCGAACTGCCAGCGGAGGCGGTTCTTCGCGGCGGACGCGCGGTACGGGTAGAGCACGTACCCCTCGAAGAGGACGGCGTCGGCGACGTGCCGGGCGACGGCGAACCGCGCCTCGGTGCCGGGGGTGAAGGCGACGGTGGTCATCGTGTCCTCTCCCCCGCCTCTTCGAGCAGGGTCTCGACGGTGGCCTGCCAGGACGGGAGGGCGTTCCGCGACCGGTAGGCGAGCAGGATGTCCATCGTGTCGGCCGGGAGCCGGAGCCAGCCGCAGCCGGGGAAGTGCTGGTCGATCATCTCCCGCCAGGTCTTCACGGGCATCCGGTGGGAGATCTCCTTGTCCCACGGCACGGGTTCGACGTGGAAGCCGCCGGCGCCGGTGAACGCGGTACCGGAGAACAGCAGGAGAAGCGGCACGTCGCCGCCGGAGAGCGCGCGGAAGTAGCGGGACGCGGCGATGTCGGTGTCGTAGGTGCACGGCACGACCAGGTCGGTCTCGATCTCGTCGGTGAAGCCGGGCACCATGACGGAGACCTGGGCGAACTGGACCGGGTTGAGGCTGCTGCCCCACCGGGAGCGTTCGCCGAACAGGTCGCCGAGCGCCTCGGCCTCGGCGTCGTCGTAGCCGCGCCGGGCGGGTTCGATGCGGATCTGGCAGCGCAGCGCGAGGGCGTGGACGCGGGTCCCGCCGGAGGCGGTGACGCGCAGCCGGAACACGAGGGTCGGGCCCGCCGCGTACGGGTCGGCGCGGACGTCGGTGCAGCTGAAGGAGAACTCGGTCACGGCCGGCTCCCCTGCGGCTCGCGTGCCCGACCGCGTACGTGGGCGAAGAGGGCGTCGAGGTCGGCGCGCGCCTCCGCGCCGCCGTCGAAGCCCTGCCAGAGCAGTCTCATGCGGCCCACCAGTTCGTAGCAGAGGTCGATGGGCACGAGAAAGCACTCGGTGCGGCCATCGTGGCGGCGCAGCAGCAGGGCCTCCACGTCGGGTTCGAGGAGGGCGGCGAGCCGGGTGGCGTCGAGGACGGACCGCCAGGACGCCTCCTCCAGTTCGCTCTCCGTGGCGCCGGCGGGGCTCGGGTAGAGGGCCACGGGCCGGTCGAGGGCGGAGTTGCGGAAGACGAACGCCACCGAGACCGGGATCCGCAGCGACTCCCACGCCTGGTCGTCGATCCGGTGCGCCGGGTCGACGAGGAAGCGCCCGGGGACGGCCCGGAAGCGGCCCTGGGAACCGCCGGAGCCGTCCATGAGCTGCGCACACGGGCCGCAGGCGCAGGCCAGGGCCCGCTTGTCGATGTCCACCAGGTGCCGGTGGCGCTCGTCGGCGAGCTGCGCCCCGCACAGTTCGCAGCGTTCCTCGCGCGGCGGCCGTGGGCTGGTGAACCTGCGCAGGCCCGTGGGGCGTGGCGACCGTACGGCGCCGTTCGGCGGCCCGTTCACAGGGCCGCCGTGGAGCGGCCGTCCGCGCTCGCGCGCGCCGGACGGGTGCCGATCTGGAGCAGCGCCGGCTCGCGTGGAGCCGCGGGCTCCAGCTCGACGTAGGTCACCTCGGGGGCGAAGCACGCGAGGGCGTCCACGGCCGCCTGCCGTACGGACTCCTGTGTGCTGGGGCAGCCGCAGCCGGAGGACGCGGCGGTGACGCGCAGCCTCAACAGGCCTCTCGCCTCGTCGAATCCGGCGTTCTCCACGGGCTGCGGCAGGGCGGACAGGGCGCGTCCGATCCGGGTCTGCGCGTCCTCGGGGTGCAGTCCGTGCAGGGTGAGCAGGCTCGCGACGAGTTCGTCCCCGAGCAGCGGGCCCAGCGGGTCGGCGGGCTGCGGGCCCGCCGGGGCGGCGGACGGGCCGGCGGAGGTGCGGGCGGCGGGGCGGCCGAGGAGGTCCACGACGCGGGCGAGACCGCTTCCGTAGAACTCCATGAGGACGCGTACGACTTCCTCGGCCGCCGCGCAGGCCTCGGCGTCCCCGCTCTCCGCCAGCCGGTCCAGCACCTCCTCGACCCGTCGGCCCGCCTGCTCGGCGGTGGTCGCGCTCATCCGGCGAGACCGCTCAGGCCGGTGGGGACGTGCATCGACTTCACGGTCCTGCCGTTGCCCGTGTACATGTGGACGCCGCACGGCAGACAGGGGTCGAAGCTGCGCACGGCGCGCATGATGTCGATGCCCTTGAAGTTCTCCGGCGTGTTCTCCTCGAAGATCGGCGTGTTCTGCACGGCGTCCTCGTACGGGCCGGGGGTCCCGAACGTGTCCCGGGTGGAGGCGTTCCACGGGGTGGGCGGGTACGGGTGGTAGTTGGCGATCTTGCCGTCGCGGATGACCATGTGGTGCGAGAGGACACCGCGGACGGCCTCGGTGAAGCCGACGCCGATGGACTCGTCGGGGACCTCGAACTTCTCCCAGGTCTGGGTGCGTCCGGCGCGGACCTCCTCCAGGCCCTTCTCGGCGCAGTGCAGGGCGACGGCCGCCGCGTAGGCCTGGAAGTACGTCCGGGCGCGGTTGCGCTCCAGGGCGTTGCTCCACTGCGGGATCTTCCACTCGAAGGTGGTCTCCGGCTTGGTCATCGTGCGGGGAAGGTTGATGACGACGCTGTGTCCGGTGGCCTTGACGTAGCCGATGTCGACGAGGCCGGACAGGGCCGTGGACCACAGACGGGCGATGGGGCCGCCGCCGGTGTCCAGGGCCAGGTGGTCCTTGCCGTCGAACCAGCGGGGGGACATGACCCAGCTGTACTTGTCGTCGAAGTTGCGCTTCTGCGGCGCCGGGATGGTGTGCTGGTTCCACGGGTGGCGCGGGTCGACCGGGTTGCCGAGCGGGTCGTGGGTGACGAACTGCTCCTGCCCCTGCCAGTCCTCGTAGTACGAGCTGCCGAGCAGGATGCGGATGCCGAGGTTGATCTCGGTGAGGTCGTTGGTCACCAGTTTGCCGTCGACGACGACGCCCGGGGTGACGAACATCTTCCGTCCCCAGTCGGTCATGTTGGCGTAGGTGAAGTCGCAGTGCTCGGGGTCGTTGAGCGCGCCCCAGCAGCCGAGCAGGACGCGACGGCGGCCGACCTCCTCGTAGCCGGGCAGCGCCTCGTAGAAGAAGTCGAAGAGGTCGTCGTGGAGCGGGACGACGCGCTTCATGAACTCCACGTACCGCATGAGCCGGCTCATGTAGTCGGTGAAGAGCTGGACCGAGGCGACGGTGCCGACCCCGCCGGGGTAGAGCGTGGAGGGGTGGACGTGGCGTCCCTCCATCAGGCAGAACATCTCCCGGGTGTAGCGGCTGACCTGCAGCGCCTCCCGGTAGAACTCGCCTTCGAGGGGGTTGAGCGAGCGCATGATGTCGGCGATCGTGCGGTAGCCGTGCTCGGCGGCGTGCGGGGCTTCGGTGCGCTCGGCGAGTTCCAGGACCCCGGGGTTCGTCTCGCGGACCATCTTCTCGCAGTAGTCGACCCCGACCAGGTTCTCCTGGAAGATGTTGTGGTCGAACATGTACTCCGCGGACTCACCGAGGTTGATGATCCACTCGCCGAGGTGCGGAGGCTTCACGCCGTACGCCATGTTCTGCGCGTACACGGAGCAGGTGGCGTGGTTGTCACCGCAGATGCCGCAGATGCGGCTGGTGATGAAGTGCGCGTCGCGGGGGTCCTTGCCCCGCATGAAGACGCTGTAGCCGCGGAAGACGGAGGACGTGCTGTAGCACTCCGCGACGCGCTTCTGCTTGAAATCGATCTTGGTGTGGATGCCGAGGCTGCCCACGATCCGGGTGATGGGATCCCACGCCATCTCCACCAGTCCGGAGCCGTCACCCGTCGTCTTCGTCGGAGGTGTCATGGTCGTTGTGGTGCCCTTCGTGAGCTCTTCGACTTCGCGAACAGTGGGGTTGGTCGGGGGGTCCAGCGGGGTGCGATCGGGCGACGGTCACCAGGGCGGGCGGTAGCCGGTGGTGACCCGCTCGCCGGTGTGCCGCCACTTCGGCTCCTTGTCGACGGTCCTGGCCGTCATGCCCCGGAGCCGGCGGATCACCGAGCCGTACACTCCGCTGGCGGAGACCGAGACCCTGGCGCCGGGAGGCTCGTCCATGAACGGCATGAACTTGTCCGGGAAGCCGGGCATCGTGCACGCGATGCAGATGCCGCCGACGTTCGGGCAGCCGCCGACGCCGTTCATCCAGCCGCGCTTGGGGACGTTGCACTTGACGACAGGCCCCCAACAGCCCAGCTTGACGAGGCACTTGGGCGAGTCGTACGTCGATGCGAACTGGCCCTGCTCGTAGTAGCCGGCCCGGTCGCAGCCCTCGTGCACGGTCGCGCCGAACAGCCAGGTGGGACGGAGCTTGTCGTCCAGCGGGATCATGGGCGCGGAGCCGGCGGCCTGGTAGAGCAGGTACGTCAGCGTCTCCGCGAAGTTGTCCGGCTGGATGGGGCAGCCGGGCACGCACACGATCGGGATGCCGGCGTGGGACTTCCAGTCCCATCCCAGGTAGTCCGGCACGCCCATCGCTCCGGTCGGGTTCCCCGCCATGGCGTGGATACCGCCGTACGTGGCGCAGGTGCCGATCGCGACGACCGCGAGGGCCTTGGGAGCCAGCCGGTCGATCCACTCGCTCGTGGTGATGGGCTGGCCGGTCTCCGGGTCGTCGCCGAAGCCGCACCAGTACCCCTCCTGCTTGATGGCCTCGTTCGGGATCGAGCCCTCGACGACCAGCACGAACGGGTCGATCTCGCCCCGCTCGCCCTTGAAGAACCACTCGATGAACGTGTCGGCGCCGCCCACCGGGCCGCACTCGAAGTCGATCAGTGGCCAGTGGACCGCGATCCTGGGCAGTCCCGGCAGCCCGGCGAGGGCGATCTCCTCGATGCTGGGCTGCATGGCGGCGGTCAGGGCCACGGAGTCGCCGTCGCAGCTCAGACCCGCGTTGATCCAGAGGATGTGGATCGGCTTCTCTTCGCTGCCGGGAGCGGCGCCCCGGTCCTCGACCGGTGCCGGCGTTGCTGCGCTCATGAGTCGCGCCTCCTGAGGAGGGATGGGCAAAGGCCACATTTCGGGCCTAGGTCTTGCTTAACAGTCAACCGGTCCGGCCGCGCCCGCACCTGGACCGTCCGGGGAACGCGCGGCGTTCGGGTCCTTTCGGACGAAGGCCCGGCGCAGTCGGTGGTAGGCCGCGGCGGGATCGTCGAAGATCCGCCTCATCCGTTCGAGCTCCTGCTCGCGGTGGGCGGCAAGGGGAGCGACGGACTCGCGGCGCTCGTGCTCGGCCTTCTTCGCCGCGATGCGCGGCTGGATTCCGCCACGGGACGCCAGGTGGAGGGCCAATCGGGTGATCTCGTCGGCGAAGTCCGCGGGTCCGCAGTCGACGACCCGGTCGACCAGCCCCATGCCGAGCGAGGCGGCCGCGGAGACGGGCCGGGCCTCTTCGGTGAGCCGCGCCGCGAGGGCCGCGCCCACCTTGCGGGGCAGGGTGTACGTCCAGTACTCCGACCCGTACAGGCCCATGCGCCGGTAGTGCGGGTTGAGCACCGAACCCGAGCGGCACCAGACCTCGTCGGCGGCGAGGGCGAGCATCATCCCGCCGGCGGCGGCGTTGCCGCCGATCGCGCTGACGACGAGCCGGTCGGTGGTGGTGAGGACCGCCTCGACCAGGTCGTTCATGGCGTTGATGTTGGCCCAGGACTCGGCGGCCGGGTCGGCCGCGGCCTCGATGACGTTGAGGTGGATGCCGTTGGAGAAGAAGTCGCGCCGGCCGCCGAGCACGAGCACGGAGGTGGGGCGCGTACGGGCGGCCCGGTAGGCGTCGAGCAGGCGGCGGCACTGGTCGGTGCTCATCGCGCCGCCGGGGAACGCGAAGGAGAGGACTCCGACCGGCCCCTGCTCCCGGTACCGGATGTCGGACCAGGTCCGCCCACCGGGTGCCGGGTCGGCCGGCGCCGGCAGTTCGGGCAGCGTCGGCAGCCGGCCGGCGAGGGCCAGGGTGGCGGGGAGCTTGCAGGCACGCGGCCGGCCGGGTCCGGTACGGGCCCGGAGTTCGGGGATCCACACCGCGCCGTCCGCCGTGGCGCGGCAGACGGCGCCCGCGCGGGTGGCGAGAAGCTCGCCGGGCCGGCCGCGCAGGCCGTCCTCCGGGTGGCCGCCGTGCAGGAACCACTCGGAGCCGAGCAGGTGGTCGCGGACCCCGGGCTGCGAGTCGGCGGCGCGCAGGATGCGCAGCACGGTCTCCGTCGTGTCGTCGGCCCAGGAGATCGCGCGCTGGTCCTGGCGGAGCGCGGGGCGGGCGTGGAACGCGCCGGTCTGCGGCTGCGGCGTCGCCCCGGACGCGACCCGCTCGACGGCGAGGAGAACGGCGCTCACGGCGGCGTCGGACAGTTCGTTGCGGTAGAGGTCGCTCTTGCCCACGTCCGGGACACGGAAGGAGACGGACGCCCAGACGTCGCCGGCGTCCATCTCCTCCTCGGCCTGGAGGACGGTGACGCCCCACTCGGCGACGCCCTCCTGGACGGCCCGGTCCAGCGACGACGGCCCCCGGTCCCCGACCGGCCCCGGGTGCACGATCAGACAGCGGTGCGCGGTCCACACGTCCCTGGGCACGACGGCCTTCAGCATGGGGGCCACGATCAGGTCGGGAGCGTGGCGCGCGACGGCGTCGCGGATGGCGGACCCGTCGGGCGTCACCTCCACGGGAACGGTGTGCCCGCGGTCGCGCAGTTCGACCAGAACGCGCTGGGTGAGGCTGTTGAAACTGCTGGCGATGAGCAGAATGCGCATGGCGTCCCTTCCGGGTTGCGGTGGACGGTACGGCCCGGGGACGCGGGGCGACCGACCGCCAGCGATCATCGGGCACCGGGGGTGGCGGAGGCGGTCGACGGTGCCCGCGCCTCACCCGTACGAGCGGCGCGTCCGACCGATTGGCGGGCGGGCGCGTCCGGCGCGGTCGTGGCGAGCGTCGCGGCGCTGGTTGACCTTGACGCGACGGCAGGGTCTCTACTGAGGGCATCGATCGTGCACCGGCCGATCTCCGAGCGAAGGGCCTGTCCGTGAACGCGACCCCTGAGAAGAACATGGCGCTGACGCACACCGTCGACAAGACGGCCGGGAACGGTCGGATCGCTGGGCCCGTTCGGTCCGGGTGATGGGATCCGCCGCGCTGTGGTTGCTCAGGTACGTGCGGACGGGCGCGCCCCGCCCGGGAGTCGGCCCGTCGGAACCGCTGCGACCGCCGCGGGCGACGATCGTGGTGAGGGGCGGCCGGCCGGCCGCCCCGGTGCACGGAAGCGGAGTCAGGTGGCGGACGACGGGGCACGCGTCCGGTTCGGGCCGCTCCGCGAGCCGAACGGTGGCCTGAGCGCCATACGGGTCGTCAGCTGGCGACCGCCGAGCCTCGCAGGGGGGCGGTCGAGCAGGGGGCGAAGCCCTTGCCGGGCCTCAGGGGGACCGCGGTGCGGTCGTTCGTGTGGAGGATCTCGGCCTGAAGGCGCTGCAGTTCCTCGGACGGCTCCAGGCCGAGTTCGCTTCTGAGGATGTGGTAGAGGCTCTGATAGGCCTGCAGGGCCTCCCCTCGGCGGCCCGCGCGGTGCAGGGCGGCGATGAGCTGGCCGTGGAACCACTCGTGCAGCGGATGGTCGTTGACGAGGGCGCGCAGTTCGGGGAGGAACTCGCGGCGTTGGTCAGCCACAGGCTGGGGTCCCCCGGTCCGTTGCGCCACTCCCCCACCAGCAGCATGCCCCGCCTGAGCGCTTCGGGGTGCGTGACGGGAATGGCCGCCGCCGTCGTGGGCCCGTCGCCGGGATTCACCTGCCGTCGCAGGCGGGGCAGGGTGGCGGCGAGTTCCGCCGCGGTCCGGTCGCGGTCGCCGAACCGGGGCAGCTTGGCACGGTTCAGCCGGAGCGGGGCGTCGGCGGGAACGCGTACGAGGAAGCGGGTGCCGCGCGACGCGAGCCGTCCCGCGAGCACCGGTCCGTCGATCTCCTCGGCATCGACGACGACGGGGCCGCCCAGGACGCCCTCGATCCCCTCGACGCCGGCGGCCGCCTCCCGAACGCGCTGCTCAAGGGTCCCGGAGGTGGCCTCGGCGGGTATGTTCGCGCGCTCCCGGAGCGGATCCTCCAGCCAGCGGCCGGAGAGGCGCAGCCGCCAGTCGACGGGTACGGCGTACCGGCTCGCGGCCATCCAGACCCCGACGGCCTGCTGACCGTAGAGGTTGGGCCCCTGCGGGTCGACGCCGATCGAACGGGGTCCCGCCTTGGGGATGACCGTGGGCCTGACGACCCAGGCCTCGGGGGCCAGGGCGTGTTGGACATGCCAGGCCAGAGCGTGGCGCACCGGCGTCCAGTCCCAGGGGGAGGCGCTGATGAAGTGATGCACGTTCTGCTGCGCGGCGTTCCCGTCGAACTGCGCGGCGATGTTGCGCAGGGTCTTGCGGCCGGGTTGTTCGAGCAGGCCGCGCACGTACTGTCCGGCCTTGCGACGCTGTTCGGCGCGCGGCATCGAGCCGAACAGGCGACGGCCGAGCTCGGCGTCGAGAACAGGGTGCGGCAGGGCGTTCCCCGCCGCGTGGACAGGTGGCGAAACGTACCTCTTCAAGATTCCCCCGTGATGTGACGGTCCGGAAGTGACCTCGGCCGCCCGCCGCCGCACACTGAAAACAGGTCAGACATCCGTTTTCTAAGAACGCGACCCTGTGACCCGGAGTCGAGACGGTCAGAAACGGTACAGGGTGCGGGTTATGGCGGGGAGAACGGGACGCGCGTCTGCCCTGAGACAACCGGCGGCCGTCCCACCCGGCGGCCACGGCCACCTCGATCAGGCGGGGTGGCCGGCGCCCTGCTCCTGCAGCGGCCCCGGGACGGGACAGGCCGAGTCGACGGCGGCCAGCAGCCGCTCGGCGCGGTAGGGCGAGGTGTCCAGCTTCGCCAGCACGCCGGGACACGCGACATTGGGAAGCACCAGCGCCAGCAGCGCCGAGATCTCCTCGGAGAGGTCGGCGTCCGGCAGCACCTCGGTCACCAACTGCACTCCGGTCCACGCGCCGACGAACAGCCGCGCCGTCTCGCCCGGATCGACATGGGACAGCAACTCCCCGCGCGCCTGGGCCTCCTGCAGAACCTCACCGCTGACCACGATCCAATCAGGCCACCGGGTTCCGAAGAGACTACGGGCCATGGGGTCCACGGACAGCCGGACCGATGCACTCAACAGGGGTTCTCTGGGCAGACGGTAGGCGAGCAGGAGAGCCAGGTCCACCCACTCCTGCAGCTTGAACTGCTGCGGTGTGGCTCCTTCGGTCGTGACCGCCTCGTCCAGCACGGCGCGCGCCAGCTCCTCCTTCGCGGTGAAGTGGAAGTACAGCCCACCCCGGGTGAGTTGGATCCGCTCGATGAGCCCACCGATGGTGGTGGCGTCGTACCCCAGCTCGTTGAACATCTCCGCAGCCGCCACGAGGATCGCCCTGCGGGTCCGGATCGCTCGTTGCTGTCTCGCCACCAGTAACCTCCATGACACTCTCTTTGCCAGTGCTTGAACTCACATTGACCGAACCCGAAAACCGAACGGAGGACCGGTACTTTTCAACCACAGCATCACGACAGCGTTCTCAAGACCAAGCGCCCGGTCGCTGCGCGAGGACATCGTGGCAGCGCCGACTCCCACGGAGATCATCCCGATTCTGGAGCGGCCCACCGAGGTCCACCGCTCCCGACCCTGACCGTGCGACGAAGGACGAGACACAAGTGCTCTGCTTCTCCCTCGGCGGCGGGGCCGAACTCCGCTCTCTGGAGCCGTGGCAGGCCGAGGAGTTCCTCGCGTACACCGACCGGGTCCGTGACCACCTCGCGCCCTGGCTGCCCTGCGCTCTCGATGTCACGGACCTGGAGTCGGCACGTCGCTGGCTCCAGGAGTACGCCGACAGCCAGGCCCGGGACGGAGCCAGGCTGTACGCCCTGCACCTGAACGGCGAGATGGTCGGCGGCAGCATGTTCCGGCTCTTCGAGCCGGCCATCGGGCTCTGCGAGATCGGTATGTGGCTGGCGCCCGAGGTACAGGGCAGGGGCCTGGCCTCCCGGGCACTGACGGCCCTGGCCGACTGGGCCATCGAGGTACGGGGCATGGTCCACGTGCAGGCGCTGGTCGACTCGGACAACCGGGCAAGGCTCGCTGTCCTCAGACGCCTCGGCCTGGTCCACGAGGGAACGACGCGCGGCGCGATGCCCGTGCCGAGCGGCGCGCGCAAGGACCTTGAACTGTGGTGCGTCCTCGCGCACGAGTGGAAGGCCCGCTCCGCGCCTTCGGGCTCACCCCGCACCTGAGTTGGGGGTTCCGGCCCGGTCGCGGGCCGCCTGTTCCGCTAATTAGAGCGTTCGACCTAGAGATGTGCTACGTTCCGCGCAGGCGCTAGATGGAGCGCTCGTTCTAGTCGTTGGACAGTCAAGACTCTGGAGGTCTTCCGCCCATGAGCAGCAAGCAGTCCGTCACTGTCATCGGGCTCGGTCCCATGGGGCAGGCGATGGTCAACGCCTTCCTCGACAAGGGTCACCCGGTCACCGTCTGGAACCGCACTGCGTCGCGTGCCGAGGCTCTGGTCGCCCGGGGGGCGGTGCTCGCGGGGAGCGTCGAAGAGGCGGTCAAGGCCAACGAGTTGGTGGTTCTGAGCCTGACCGACTACGACGCGATGTACGCCGTGCTCGAACCGGCGGCGGACGCCCTTTCCGGTCGTGTGTTCGTCAACCTGAGCTCCGACACCCCCGAGAAGACCCGCGCCGGCGCCCGTTGGGTCACCGAGCGGGGCGCCACGCACGTCAGCGGTGGCGTCACCGTACCGCCTTCGGGCATCGGCGACCCGGAGTCCTCGACGTTCTACAGTGGCGCGCGTGCCGAGTTCGAGCGGCACAAGGCCACCCTGGAGGCCCTGACCAGCGCGGACTTCCGCGGCGAGGACCCGGGTCTGGCCGCGCTCGAGTACCAGATCGGCATGGCGATGTTCTGGACGTCGATGCTGGGCTACTGGCAGGCCGTGGCACTCGCCAACGCCAACGGCCTCAAGGCGTCCGACATCCTGGCGAACGCGGAGGCCACGATGGCCTCGCTGCCGGGCTTCCTGTCCTTCTACGCGGAGCGCATCGACGCGGGCAACCACGAAGGCGACGTGGACCGGTTGGCGATGGGCCTGGCGAGTGTGGAGCACGTGCTGCACACCATCGCCGACGCGGGCGTCGACACCACGCTGCAGGCCGCCGTCGTCGACCTGTTCCGGCGTGGCGTGGAGGACGGCCACGCGGCCGACAGCTTCTCCAGCCTGGTCGAGCTGATCAAGCGGAAGTAGCGGCCGATCACGGCTGAGGGCCATTCGAAGGCGACCCCGCGACCGGGGGTCGCATGCCTTCGAATGGCCCTTTCGGCCGCGCTCGGGACCGCGACGGCGGTCCCGAGTGGCGGCCCGGAACGGACGAGCCTTCTGTCCGGACGCGGCCGGGTCAGCCCTCGCCGCCGTCGCGGGCCGCGGCCAGCCGGATCGCCTCGGTGGGGCAGACGTCGAGAACGCTGCCGGCGTCCTCGATGTCGGCGGGATCCACCAGATCGATCTTGAGCGGCACCGCGTAGCCGTCGTCCCGCACCTTGAACAGCCGCGGGTGCATGGCCTCACACGTACCCGCGCCGGTGCACACCGTGGAGTCGATGCTCAGCGTCATCTTGCTCATCGGATCCTCCGCTCTCCTCGGCGGTTCACAGCGCCACCGGCAGGGCCGGCAGGCTGCGCAGCAGCCAGTTCTCCTCGAAGCGGATCTCCTCCCGCGGCACGGAGAGGCGCAGGTCGGGGAAGCGGCGGAGAAGCGCCGGTACCGCGATGCCGGTCTCCAGGCGCGCCAGGGCCCCCCATGCAGTTGTGCAGACCATGCCCCAGGGCCAGGTGGCGCGTGCCCTCGCGGGTGATGTCAAGACGCCGCGGGTCGGTGAACTTCTCCGGGTCGTAGTTGGCCGCCTGGAGTCCGGCGACCACCGGGGTGCCGGCGGGGACGGGCAAACCGCCGAGTTCGAGATCCTCCTTGGCCAGGCGGAACAGGCCGACGGTGAACGCGCCGTCGTAGCGCAGGAACTCCTCGACCGCGGTGGGCACGTGCTCGGGACGCTCGACGAGCAGCCGGCGCTGGTCGGGGTGGTCCAGGAGAGCGAGTACGGCGGATCCGATGAGGTTCCGGGTGGTGTCGATGCCCGCCATGATCATGACAGCGACCATGGAGACGAGCTCGTCCTCGGTCAGACGGTCCTCTCCGTCCCGTGCGTGGATGAAGACCGATGTCAGGTCGTCGCCGGGGTTCCGTCGCTTCTCCACGATCAGCTCACGACCGTAGATCACGATCTCCTCGAACGCGGCGGCGACCTCGGCGTCGTTGTCCGGGTTGGACGGGTCCGCGTGGAAGGCCCGCTCGATGGCGTGCAGCATGTCGCCGAAGCGCTTGAGCGGGAACCCGAGGATCTCGCCGGTGACGTCGGCCGGGATCCTGCTCGCGAAGTCCATCACGTCGGGGGCCGCGGACGCCGCGAGCCGGTCGAGCGACTCGTTCACGATCCGCTCGACCGGTTCCTTCCAGGTGGCGGCGCGGCGCGGCGTGAACGCCCCCATCGCCAGCTTCCTCACGCGGGTGTGGTCCGGCGGATCGAGAACGGTGAGGATCCGTCCGATCAAGGTGTCGGCGCCGAAGATCATGCCCGACCGCTTGAACTCGTCGCTTCCCCACGCGGCTCCGTCGTTGCTGAACCGCTGGTCGCTCAGCAGCCGCTTGACGTCGTCGTACCGGGACAGGAAGACCATCGGCACATCGCCGACGGGAAAGCGGAACCGATGAATCGGATCATGGACCCGCAGCCAGTCGTAGACGGTGTACGGGTCCTGGTAGTAGGCGGAGTCGAACAGCACTGGTGCCTGTTGCACGGTGGTCATCGCGGGCCTCCCGGCACGTCGCGGTAGAGAAGCGGTCAGACGTAGTCGGTGTTGGGCTCCAGCCCGAGCAGCACGCGGCCGTGGGCTTCGAGGGAGCTCACCGGCGTGAGCAGTCCGTGCAGAGACAGCGCTTCGATGTCACGGAACGCACGCTGGAAGGGGTTGCTGCGCAGGATGGTCGAGGCGGAACTGATGCTGTAGAGCGTCTCCACCGCTTCCCTGGTGGCCTGGACCACGTAGCCGACCTGGCCCCGCACGGCGGCCTTCTCCGGCACCGTCATCTTGTCGCCGCGGTCGGCACGGTCCTGCATCACGCCCAGCCAGTCGCGGGAGAGCGCCTCACAGGCGGCGATCTTGTTCGCCGCGAGCGCCACCTGGATCTGTGTGTACGGATGCTGGTTCTGCTCGGACCACTGCGTGTACGTGATGCCCTTGCCGGGGAGCCGCTCGACGAACAGCTCCAGTGCCGCCTTGGCGATGCCGAGGTAGACCGGGGCACAGGTCGCCAGGATGTAGCTGGTGAGGTTGTAGTTGCGACCCTTCACATCGGCGTTCCAGCGGTCGGGGGTGCTGGCGTCGAAGACCCGTCCGTCCACCACCCGGTGGGCCGGCACGAACACGTCCTCGGCGGTCGACGTGGCGCTTCCGGTACCGCCGGCGCCGAACACGTCCCAGTCGTCGGCGACGGTGATGTCCTCGGTCGGCACGAGGGCGAACAGCTCCTCGTGCTCGCCGTCGGGGCCCTCGACGAGCGCCGCGTGCACGTTCCACTGCGCGCCGCGGACGCCGGTGTTGAACCGCCAGGAGCCGTTGAGGAGGTAGCCGCCCTCCGTGGGGGTCAGCGTGCCCGACGGCGTGAATCCGCCGGATATACGGACGGAGCCCTCGGCGAAGACCTCTTCCTGGGCGCGGTCCGGATAGAGCGTGGCGATCCAGGCGGTAGACACCCACACCATCGCGACCCACCCAGTCGAACCACAACCGCGGGCGATCTCCGAGAGAATCTCCGCCTGTTCCTCGGCGGGCAGGTCAAGCCCGCCGAAGCGCTCGGGGACGGCCGTACGGAAAACGCCGGCCTTTTCCAGCACGGCGATGTTCTCGTCGGCGATCCAACGGCGCTCTTCGGTTTCGACGGCATTGCTGCGCAGCGCGGGAATCGCGTCCCTGACTGCTTCCAGGACGTTCAGGGCGTCAGAGTCGTGCCGAACCATCGTTCCTCCACGTGGTCTTTCGTTTCTCCATGCGCCGATTCGACGGAAAGCAGCGCCCCGCCACACAAGCAGAGGCGTTCAATCCCTCACCCATTCACCGGCAACGGTCCGCTCATCCGCTCCGGCACGCCGATCCCCGTGTGCCAGGTGGAGCCGTGCGGCACACGGGGATGTACGTCTGTCGGGGCGGGGGCCCCGGCTACTCGGGCAGCAGGCCGCCGGCGACGGGGCGGTCGACGGCCATGAGCCAGCGACCGTCCTCGCCACGGCGCAGGACGTCGGTGCAGTTGCCCTCGATGTGCAGCGGCTCGCCGTCGGCGCCGGTGCCGTCGATGACGAACCGCACGCCGATCAGAGCCACGTCGCCGGCGACGTAGGAGTGCGTGACCTCCGCCTGCAGCACGGGCTTGGACGCCAGGAACTCCTTGAAGAACCTCCGTCGTTCCTCGCCGGTCAGCGGCGTCCCCGAGAAGTTGGAGATCGCGTCCGGTCGGTAGAGCCTGTCGAACAGCTCACCGTCGCCGGAGTTGAACACCTGCAGGAATATCTCGTTCTGCAGATCGGTGTCGGCGGTCAGGTCGGGATTGTCGAAGTCGATGTCGACGGTGATGGCCATGGAGTGGGAGACCCCTTGCTTTCTTCGTTGACGGAGATGGTGCGTGCGACGCGCTTGCCGGTGCGGGACCGGAGGCGAGGGGAGCCGGGCCGCCTACTCCTCGCCGTACGGGTCGTCGATGGCGTACCGCCAGTTCCCGTCCGCGCCCAGACGCAGGACGTCGACCCCGACGCCCGAGAGGTGCACCGCCTTTCCGTCCGCGTCCGTGGTGTCGATGGTCCAGTCGACGATCAGCAGGGCGGTGTCGCCCGTCACGAAGGACTGACGAGGAACCGCGGTCATCCTCGGACCCGCGGCGAGGTACGCCTTGACCGAATCGATCCGCGCCTGTCCGGTGAGCGGAACACCCCTGTCCCAGACCGCCACGGCGTCTTCGGTGTACATCGCGTTCACGGCGTCCGCGTCACCCGCGTTGAACGCCTCGACATAGAGCGCCGTGTGCTTTTCGACGTCGTTCGTGAGTTGCGCCATGATTGAACTCCTCTGCTCAGGCGACCGCTCAACCACCCATGGGAATTTCGGCTGGATGCCCGGAGAGGGTAACAACGCGTCAGGAACCCCTCAGTCACTGTGAAGTAATGAGCCGACCACCTCATCGGCGCCATCGACGGTTACCGCGGCATGCGCAGCCTCACATTACGATCTACGGACCCTTCTGAAATTCGCCGCATTCACGGCCGACTGCGAGATATCTCCGTGGGAGACATTCGACTTCCGTCATGTGGCGCACATAAAGGGAGCACGAGAACATCACACCGGGGAGCTGAGCATCATGGCGGACGAGGACACACTCCGCGAGTACCTCAAGTCTGGTGCACGCGGCGCTCTGGGGTCTGCTGCGCGTGGCACAGACCGAGAACCCGGGGCGGATCGTCCTGGTCGACACCGACCTCCTTCCCGAGGACCCGGCGCACACCCGGCTGGTGTCCCGGGCGGTCGGCACCGGGGAGCAGCAGGCCGCTCTGCGCGCCGGACGGATCCGCACGCCCCTCCTCACCCGTACGCCCGCACCCGCGCCCACGTCCACGTCCACGTCCACGTCCACGTCCACGTCCGCACCCACGTCCCCGTCCGCGCCCACGCCCATGTCCGATGACGCCGGAGCCGTGTCGGAGGAGGGACCCGGGCGCTGGGAGGACGGAACCGTCCTGATCACGGGCGCGACGGGCACCCTCGGCCGGATCCTGGCCAGGCACCTGGTCACCGAGCACCGGGCCCGCACCCTGCTGCTGCTCAGCCGACGCGGCGAGCGGGCCCCGGGCGCCGCCGAACTCCGGGGCGAACTGGAGGAACTGGGTGCCACGGTCACGTTCGCGGCGTGCGACGCGGCCGACCGCCAGGCACTGGCCCGTACGCTCGCCACACTCAGCACACCCCTACGGGCCGTCGTCCACACGGCGGGCGTGCTCGACGACACCGTCATCGGCAGGCTCACCCCCGAGCGGCTCGACGCCGTCGTCCGCCCGAAGATCGACGCCGCGTGGAACCTCCATGAACTCACCCGTGGCACCGATCTGACCGCGTTCGTCATGTACTCATCCATCGCCGGGCTGATCGGAAACGCCGGCCAGGCCAACTACGCCGCGGGCAACACCTTCCTCGGCGCACTCGCCGCGCACCGCCAGGCGCAGGGGCTGCCCGGCACCTCCCTCGCCTGGGGGCTGTGGGAGGAGTCGAGCACCATCAGCGGGGCGCTCGACGACAACGACCTGCGCCGCCTCGCCGGCCTGGGCCTCACCCCGCTGCCCACCGATCACGCCATGACCCTGTTCGACGCGGCCATGGCCGGCGGACAGCCGCTGCTCGCCGCCACCGGCGTCGACGCCGCGGCGCTGCGCCGCAAGGCCGACCAGACCCACCCGCTGCTCCGCGGTCTGACGCCCACCCCCCGCCGGCGCAGGACCGCCGGTGCCGCGCAACAGACGACCGACCTGCCGCAGCGCCTCACCACACTCGACCCCGTGGCGCGCGAACAGGCGCTCGCCGACCTGATCCACACCCACATCGCCGATGTCCTGGGCCACGGCCCCCAGACCACCGTCGATCCCGAGAAGTCCTTCCAGGACCTCGGCTTCGACTCGCTGACCGCGGTCGAACTCCGCAACAGGCTCAACACGGCCACCGGTCTGCGTCTGCCCACCACCCTCGTCTTCGACCACCCCAACCCCCAGGCCCTCGCCCGCCACCTGACCACTCTGATCAGCCCGCAGCCGGAACCCGGCGCGATGTCGGCGACACCCGCGCTGGAACCCCTCCGGTCCCGGCGGCCGGGCAGAACAGCGGGAAGACAGCCCAGCAGGGCGTCAGTCAGTGGCAGAGCCACGACCACCGGGACCTGAGTATCAGCATCAATGTCAGTGGGCCGGTCCGCGGCTCGGCGCGGAGCACGTCGAGCGCCGCTGGCCGATGCCTCGCGTCCGGTCGGGGTCGGCGAGCAGCGGCGCGCAACGAGCCGACATCTCCTCAGGGTCGCCCCCATAGCGCCCGCCGTGGAGGTCGAAGGCCGGCGCCACGTATCCCAGCTGGTGCCCGCCGGAGCCTGGCAGCGCCCACCGACGCTCCCCGAGTGCAGCCGGTCACTCCCTGCCCCGTCCGGAGTCCGCCGCGCGTCTGGCGGAGACCCTGCGCGAGGCGGTGATCCACCGGCGCCGAGATCCACGTGCCCGCCTGGCTGCTGCTGGCCCGGTTCCAGGGACGCGCCCCGGCACTCTCCCACCGTCTCGCCACCCGTCTGGGCTGAGCCGTGGTGAGCCGACCGGCCCTCGGTTCTCCTGCGCCATCCGGAGGATTCACGCCTCGGCGGCGTGTCGGCGCCTCACCGCCTCACCGCGCTGACGCACGGTTTACCGGTACCTGGCGGCCCTTCGAGGCCGACCGGTCGCGGCTCGGGCCCCCTCGTCCGGCGTACTCACCGGAGGCGCCGACGGTCGTCGTTCCTCTCTCCAGGCCGAGGACGAGCCGTCACCCCTGTCCGCTCACACCCGCCGCAGCCCCGGCCTCGTCACGCCGTCTGCTCTGGAGGTCCCGCCATGCGTCTGCTCCTGATCCATCCGAGTGCTCTCATGTACTCGGAGATCTTCCTCCGGCTCGAGCCGCTGGGACTGGAACGCGTGGCGGGGGCCGCCCGGGAGGCGGGCCACGAGGTGCGTCTGATCGATCTCCAGACGGAATCGCACACCGCGCTCGAACGCGAACTGGCGACGTTCAGACCGGAGGCGATCGGCGTCTCGCTGAACTACCTGGCCAACATTCCCGAGGCGATCGAGATCGCACAGCGGGCCAAACGAATGCTTCCCGGCGTCTTCGTGTTCTTCGGAGGTCACAGTGTGTCGTTCGTCGCCGACGACGTGCTCCAGCAGGCCGACGGCGCTGTCGACGCGATCGCTCGCGGTGAGGGGGAGACCGCGGTGGGCCCGCTGCTGACGGCGGCACGTGACGGCGGCGTCTCGTCCGTACCCGGCGTCGTGACCGTGGACGGCCGGGGCCCCGCGCCCGAGATGCTGCACAGCATCGACTCCCCGCGACCCGCCAGGGACCTGCTGCGCCACCGGCGCCGCTATTTCATCGGCGAGCTCGATCCGTGCGCCTCGATCGAATTCACACGTGGCTGCCCCTGGGACTGCTCCTTCTGCTCCGCGTGGACCTTCTACGGGCGCAGCTACCGCAAGGCCTCCCCACAGGCCGCGGCGGAGGAGATGGCGAGCATCCGTGAGCGCAACGTATTCATCGTCGATGACGTGGCCTTCATCCGGCCGGAGCACGGAGACGCGATCGCCTCGGAGTTGGACCGCCGCCGGATCCGCAAGAGGTACTACCTGGAGACCCGGTCGGACGTCCTGCTGCGCAACACCGAGATCTTCGAACGTTGGGCGAGGCTGGGGCTGAGATACATGTTCCTCGGCATGGAGGCGATCGACGCCGAGGGCCTCGATCTGTACCGCAAGCGCATCAGCCCGGACGACAACTTCCGCGCCCTCGAGGTCGCCCGGAAGCTGGGCATCACCGTCGCCATCAACCTGATCGTCGACCCGGGCTGGGACAGGGAACGGTTCCGCACAGTGCGGGAGTTCGCCCTGGCTGTACCGGAGATCGTGCATCTGACCGTCATGACGCCCTACCCGGGCACGGAGATCTGGCACACGGAGGCACGCAAGCTGACCACCCGCGACTACCGGCTCTTCGACATCCAGCACGCCGTGGTGCCCACCGCGCTGCCCCTGGACGAGTTCTACAAAGAGCTGGTCCGCACCCAGTCGGTGATCAATCGCAAGCACCTGGGGGTGCGGACCGCGATCGACGCCGCCCGTATCCTCGCCGCGAACCTTGCCCGCGGTCAGACGAACTTCGCCCGGATGCTGTGGCGCTTCAACAGCGTCTACAACCCGCAACGCCAGCTGAACGACCACGCCCGGCCCGTGCGGTACGAGCTGCCGCTGCCCCGTCATATGGCGGTCGAGGACCGCCGCCAGCTGTACGTCCACACTCGGCCCGACAAGCGCAACGCGCGGGGCTCCGCGAATCCGGTGGCGCCTGCGGAGGAAGCCACCGAATAGCCCCGCTCACCGGCCGACCGACGAAGTCCTGTCACGCTCCGGCCCGGCGACGAGAGAACACGTGGCGCTGCCGCGGATCACGGACGACTACCGACTGGTCGCCGAGTGGGCCGCCTGGGCAGCCGCCGTCTTCGAGGGCTGGCCCGACGAGCCCCGCGACGCGAGCGCCGACCCGGACGAACTGCCGGAGCCAGTACAGCGCGCCGCATGGAGCCAGACCGGCTCGCAGACGGCCGCGACCGAGGAAAGCCGGCCACCCACGGCGCTCCTGACGCAGACGGCGGTCAGAAGGGGTGAGCCGGTGATCACCGAGCGGGCTCACGACGCCGTCCGCCGGCCTCCCCGCACTGCCGAGAGGCGGTGAAGGGTGCGGGGCCGGCACCGGGCGTCCCCGCCCGAGGCGTCAGCGGCGCGGCGCGGTTCCCGTCGTCCGTCAGCGTTCGTCGGTGGCGATGTAGGTGCCGTGCCAGGTGTGGTCCCATACGGCGCCGGTGAAGACGTTGACGGACAGCATGCCGGTGATCTTTCCGGAGCGCAGGGTGTGCAGGGTGTAGTAGCCCGGGTATGCGTCGGCCTCCCCGGCAGTCAAGCCGCCGTCCCGGTGATCGAGCCAACGCTGGGCGCGGTTCTGGGCCTGGTCGGGAGAGATCCCGGTCTGCTCCTTTTCCTGGTCGCGGTGGTGCATGCCGTAGTCGGTGTTCCACATCATCGCCGGGCCGTACTCGATCCCGGTGTCACCGTCGGCCGGGTCGACGAGGATCTCGGTGGCCGGCTCACCGGAGGGGGTCTCCAACTCGGCGTAGAAGTTCTTCGAGAACTGCATGACCTCGCCGACCCGCAGGTCGAGCCGGTCGGCGAAGGCATCGGCCCGCTGTCGGGCCTGGGCCAGGGTCTGCACCGGGGTGCCGTCGCCGCGCTGCCAGTAGTCCCCGCCCATCATGCCGCGGCCCCACGAGCAGTCGTCGCCCATCATCCCGCGCCCGGTGCCGGGGCCCCACGAGTCCCAGTCGTCCCAGTCGTCACCCGACGTGTCCGATCGCCAGCAGTCGCTGCCGGAGGGGCTGGATGCCGCGGCCGGGTGGGGAGAGGCGCTGCCGGACGTACCGGCGTATGCGGCGGTTCCGGCGGCCGGCATGCCGGCCAGCGCCAAGGCCGCCACCGCTACGGCGGCCCACCTGTTCCTGCCGGGCATGATCATCACCTTCCCGGGCCGTTCGTACCGCGACCGACCTGTCCGGCGGTCGCGGATCCGTCGCTTCCAGCCTCGTTCGGGCGCGGGAATCCGTCCAGGGCCTGTCCGGTCACTCCGGTGCCCCGAACGGCCCCCGTTGTCCGCTCACGGAGCGGACACCCTCAGGCGCACGGGGGCCCTTCTTCAGGAGACCGATGTCGTCCACGATCAGCACCTCCTCCGGGCCGGCAGGGTTCGTGGTGGGTCTCACGACGGATGACGCCCTGCGGCGGTTGATAGTGTCCCGCGCGGAGGTCGAAGGTGAACGCGAGCGTCGATGTACGCCCAGGCGGTGTCGTGAGGCATCTCCTGCTCGTCGGACTGCTCGCATTCGCCGTGTTCGCCATGCACACCGTCGGCCACGCGGACGGTTCGCCGGTCCACGGCATGTCCGCCGCCTCGCACAGCGCGGGACACTCCCACGAAGTACCCACGAGTGACGGCTCCGTGCGGATCTCCGCCCAGAACGTCTACTCGGCGGCTCTCACCACCGCTTCCAGCGGAACGGACACAGCCTCCATGTGCGTCGGGGTGATCAGCGCCTCGGCGACCGCTTCGCCGCTTCGGCCTCCGCTCACCCGTCACCCCGACTGGTCACCCCCGGGCGGGGCGACGTCGGCCGAAGAGCTTCCGCCCGCCCCACTGTCGCGAGAACCCCATCCGGCCCGGCTGCCGGTCCTACGGGTATAGACCGTCGCGCACTTCCGACAGCGCCCCCGTACGACCGACACACGAGGTGAATCACGCATGCCTGCCTTCATGAATCCTTTCCGCCGCCCCTTCGCCGTGGGCTCCGTCGCGGCGGGTGCCCTCTTCCTTGCCGCATGTGGCGACGGCACCGCCCCCGACGGCACCGCTGCCGGGAGTGACGGCGCCAAGCCGGCCCCGGCCCTGCACAGCCACATCCACGGACTGGGAGTCGACCCGGAGAACGGCAGGCTCTACGTAGCCACCCACGAGGGAATCTTCACCCCGGACGACACGGGAAGCCCGCAGCTCGTCGGGGACAGCAGGGACGACTTCATGGGCTTCACCGTGGCCGGTGCCAAGACCTTCCTCGCCAGCGGCCACCCGGCCCCCGGCAGCGATCAGCCGGCCGACCACGGGTTGATCAAGAGCACCGATGCCGGAAGGTCGTGGACGAGTGCCTCACTCAAGGGCGAGGCGGACTTCCACAGCCTGGACCACGCAAAGGGCGTCATCTACGGATACGACAGCACACGCGGCCTGCTGCGTGTGAGCAAGGACGGCACGAGCTGGCAAAGCCGTGCCCAGTTGCAGGCCCTTGACTTCGCAGTCAACCCAGAGGACCCGAACCAGGTCGTCGCCACCACGGCGGAGGGCGTCGCACGGAGCACGGACGGAGGTGCGTCCTTCGGCTCCGGCGAGGGGGCGGGGATGGAGTACCTGTCCTGGGGATCGCCGGGCGCGTTGTTCGGTATCGACTTCACCGGCGCTCTGAGCATCAGTCCGGACGGCGGCGCCACCTGGAAGAAGACGGCTACGGTGCCCGGAGGACAGCCCCAGGCCCTGACCGCCGTCGACGAGCGGCACATCCTCGCGGCTACCCAGGACGGGATCTACGAGTCCCGAGACGCGGGGAGGACCTTCACCAAGCGCCTCTCTGTGGCAAACGGCGATCACCACTGACGTCGGCGATGCATCGGGCGGCCCGGCGGTCGTCGGCGGGCCGACCTGACCCCCGCGCCGAACGCCCCGGGGAAGCCCGGGGAAGCCCGGGGAAGCCCGGGGAAGCCCGGAACGGCCTTCAGCGGGTGAGATCCGCCAGGCTGTCGAGTGCGGTGTCGATCTCTGCCGGGGTGTTGATGACGGCGGTGCCGATGCGGGTGTAGGTCAGGGTGGACAGTCGCACGCGGGCGGCGGCGGCATGTTCGACGACCTGCTGATGGGTGTGGCCTGCCACGCTGAAACAGGTGATGCCCGCTGACAGTTCCGGGTCGGCAGGGGTGTGCACGGTGACGCCGCGGATACGGCTCAGTCCCTGTTTCACGCGGGTCGACAGCTGTGTGATGCGGGTGGCGACGCGCGCTCGGCCCAGCTGCTCGTGCAGCCCCACCGCCACGGGCAGGGCGAAGGCATGCTCGAACGCCAGAAACCCGCCGGGCGACAGGGGCGCTGCTCCCCCGCCGCTGATGAAGCTCACGAACGTGGGCCGCAGCTGATCGAGGACGTCCGGCGCCACCCAGACCAGCCCCGTGCCCCTTGGACCGAACAGCCATTTGTGCGTTCCGGCGACCACCACGTCCGCGCCCAGGCCGGCGGCATCCTCGTCGACTGCCGCCAGCCCGTGCACGCCGTCGACGACCAGCAGGCACCGGTCGGCAGGACCGCGTCCTTCGTTGGCCCGGCGAACCACCTCGGCCACCGCACGCACCGGCATCCGAAGCCCCGTGCTGGACTGCACCCAGGTGATCCCCACGACTCTGGTGCTCGGGCGGATCGCCTCCCCGACCGCCGCTGCGATGCCGTCCGCCGTCGCGGTGGCCGGATCGGCGAACCAGGAGACCAGCCGCACCCTGTTGCCATGCTTTTCGGCGGCCAACCGGGCGGCGGTGCGATGCGAGATGTGGTCGTGCTCCGTCAGCAGGAACTCCTGTCCCGGACGGGTCACCACGCCGTTGTAGACGACACCCAGCCCGATACTCGTGCTCGCCGTCATCGCGACGTCCTCGGCCCGGCCTCCCAGATAGGTCGCGAGCGCCTGGCGTACCCGAGGCCATCCGGTCGGACCGTCCGGCAGCGCCATCCCCGTGGGCACCGACAGAGGGTTGGCGTCGACCTGCGCACTCAGATGATCCACCGCATCACGTACCACTTTCGGGTGCGAGGCCAGGTAGAACAGCGCGAGGTTCGCCCATCCCGGCTCCAGACGGAACTGCGCCCGCAAGGCGTCCCAGTCCACGCGCCCATCGGGCGTGGTGACCGGCAGCTCCTGTGGTGTGGACAGCCTTGCCACGCCGGAGCCGGGAACGAAGGCGACCGCCACCGCTCCCGCGGATCTCGCCAGCAGATCGCGCCGACTCGTCATCGACATCCAGCACCCCTTCGCACCGCGACCGGCGAAGCGGTGGCGGAATAACCGTCGGTGCCCTTCTGGTGACGAGGTTACGCGAGGTCGCCGCGGGTGCCGACAGCACGATCACCCGAACGCCCTCTGTCCGTGTCGTCCATCGCAGGACCACCGGCCGCGGCCCCTGCCGTCATCGCGCCCTCGCGCCCTCGCAGGTGCACGCGATCCGACGCGCCTGACGGCCCCGCGTGTCCGGCCAGGCCCTGGACCTCGCGCCCGCCAAGCACAGACGCCCGCCCGAGGAGAGAAAGTCACCTTCTGCCCCGTGTTGCACCCCTTGTCATGGCGTGCTCGCTGAGATGCTGCCTGCCGATGGCAGCCCGTAGCGGTCGGCCCGCCGGGAAGGGGATCACGTGGAAGCCGCAGCCTGGGAGCCGGTCGCATTGCTGCTCGCGGTCGTCGTGGCGGGTGTCTTCCTGCTCCACTGCCTCGGGGCCACCGCCCGCGCCGTCCCGGAGCCGCTGCACACGGGTCCGTTCAGCGGCGGGCTCGAGCCACGGGAGCACCCGGTCTCCCGGTTCCACGTGCGCTGGTACCCCGTCACGATGATCTTCCTCGCGTTCGACATGGAAATGCTCTTCATGTATCCGTGGACGAAGGTCGTCCCGGAGGTCGGCACCCCGGCGGTCGTCGAGATGTTCCTCTTCCTCGGCGTGCTGCTCGCCGGAGTCGGTTACGCCTGGCGCGAGGGGGCGTTCCGGTGGGCCTGAGGGCGCGCTTCACCAAGGTGGCGCTGGCCCGACCGGCCGTTCTGCTCGCCACGAGTCCGGGCGCGACGCGCGAGCGCCTGGCCGTCGAGGCCGAACTCGGACGCAGGGGGTGGCCGCGGGCCACCGGGCCCGCCGCGGCGGACCTGGTCGTCTTCGCAGGCGCCCCCCTTCCCGTACGGGATGACGACTGGGCCGAACGGGTGTGGACAGGCGTACCTGCTCCGAAGGCGCGTGTGACCGTGACGGATGCCGAGCACGCGGCGCGTGCGCTGGACCGCGGGCAGCGCATGCTCCTGGCGCCGGCCGCGCGCCCTGCCCCTCGTCACGAGAGGGCGGCCGCGCCCGGTCGTGGCCACCACGGCGGCGTGGACCACGGCCACAACGGTCATCACACGGGGGTGGTGGCCGGTCTCCCCATGGCAGAAAGGGCCGATGACCGGGACGGCTTGAGGCTCGACCGGTTGCATGTGCCGCTCGGGCCCGCGCTGCCGGACTGGCCCGCTGGACTCGTGCTGCGCCTGGAGCTCCAGGGGGACGTGGTGCAACGCGCCGAGGTCGACCTGATGTCCGTGCCCACCGCCGACCGGCCGGCCTTCTGGAGCGAACCGTGGCTCAGGGCGGTGTCCGGGGAGTCGGTGACGGTCGGCGAGGCTGCCCGGCGGCGGTGCGCGGCCCACCTCGACAGCCTCGGCAGGTTCCTCGGTGTGGCCGGCTGGAGCGATGCGGCGACCCGGGCGCGCCACGCGCGCGACCGGACGCTCGGTGACGCGCGCGGCGACGAACTGCGGCCGCTCGTCCGCCCTTTGGCCCGACGCCTGCGGAGGTCGTGGACTCTGCGCCGGCTGACGGCGGGTGTCGGCGAGCTCTCCGGGAGGTCGTCCGGAAGGGACGTGCACAGCAGACTGATCACCTGGCTGGACGAGATCGAGCACGCCCTCGACGAGATCGACGGCGGCACCCCGCTCGCCACCCACCCTCTGATCGGTCCCCGAGGGCGCGTCGCCCCGGAGGCACCGGCGTCCCGGGCGCTGCTCGACGCTCTTCCCGCGCTGCTCGAAGGCACCGAGTTCGCCTGCGCTCGGCTCATCGTCGCGAGCCTCGACCCCGATCTCGACGAGCTGGCCCCGCAGCACACACCGGGAGGACGTGCGCATGGCTGAACCGGCTCCGCTGTGGGCGGTGCTCGTCCTGCCCGTCGTGCTCGCGCTCGTCGCGACGGGCGTGGCGAGCGTCGATGCGAGGTCGGCCGCGCCGGGCCGTGAGGTACTGCGGCTGCTGGTGCAACAGCGGCGGGTCACGAGGGCGGCCGATATCCCTCTCGTACGGCTGGGGACGACACTGCTCGCGGTCGCCGCCGTGCTCGCCGCTGTCGTCCTCCCCTTCGGTTTCCGATCGGTGTCCGATCTTCCCGACGGGATCGTGTGGTTCAACGCCATGGAGGCGCTGGCGTGGGCGGCCGTGTGGCTGGCGGGCTGGGGGCCGAACTCGACCCTGTCGCTGGTCGGCGGGTACCGCTTCCTCGCTCAGGGCCTGGCGTACGAACTGCCGCACATGCTGGCGATCACGACGGCGGCGCTCGGCGCGGAGTCGTTGCGGGTGGGCGCGGTGGTGGACGCCCAGGCCGGGCTCTGGTTCGCCGTGTGGATGCCGGCGGCGTTCGGGATCTACCTGCTGAGCGCGCTCGCCATGGCCTTCTGGGGGCCCTTCGACCAGCCCGTCGGGACGGACACGGCGGGCGGCGCGGCGGCCGAACTGTCCGGGGTGGACCGGCTGGTGTTCCTCGGCGGGCGGTGGCTGTTGCTCGTCGTGGCCGCCGCCTTCTCCGTACCACTGTTCCTGGGCGGCGGGCATGGCCCGCTCCTGCCGGGCTGGGCGTGGACGGCGGTCAAGACGGCTGCCGTGCTCGGGTTCGTCGTGTGGGCGCGGCGCCGGGTCCCGACCGTACGCATGGAGCGTTACGTGGAGTTGGCCTGGGTGGTCCTGACGCCTCTGGCCGTGGCGCAGGCCCTGGTCGTGGCCGTGGTGGTGCTCGGACGGTGAGGAAGCGATGACGACGACGGCGTTCTGGGTGCTCGCGGTTCTCGCCGTGGCGAGCGGCATCATGGTGTTCCGCTTCGACTCGATGGCGCGCGCCACGTTCTCGCTGCTCACCTCCCTGCTCTGTGTGGGCGGGGAACTGATCGTGCTCGGGCTCGACTACCTCGGCATCGTCACCGTGCTGATGATGACGATCGAGATGGCCATCATGGCCGTCTTCATGATCATGTTCATGATGAACCCGGCCGGGCTCATGCCGATGACGATGATCCACAACAAGCGGGGAGCGGCGGTGATCTGCGCCGTGTCGTTCGCGTTGCTCGTCGCCGGCATCCTCCTCGTCCCCTGGCCGCGCCGACGCGGCCGGGCCCCGGCGGACCCGACCATGGACCTCGGCATGTCCCTGATGGGGCCGCAGATGCTCACCATGATGACGCTGGGCATGGCGCTGTTCGCGACGATCGTCGCGACCGTCGTTCTCTCCACCCGGCGCGGCAGGTACGACCGCTTCGGTGACGATCTCAGGGCGGCCCGGGCCGACGACCCGGTGCGCGGCGGGGTGGGCCGGTGAATCTGGAGCTGTACCTGATCGCCGCTGCCGCGCTGTTCTGTGTCGGGCTGTTCGGCGCCCTGACGCAGCAGTCGATCGTCATGCTGATGATGGGCCTGGAGCTGATGCTGGGCGGGGTGATCCTGGCCGCCGGCGCGGCCTGGCACTACGTCGCTCCGGCCACGGCCGACGGGCAGGTGCTGGTCGTGGTGGCCATCACGGCCATGGCGGTGGAGATGGCGATCGGCTTCGCCGTGGTCACCGCCCTGTTCCGGTCTCGCGAGGTCGACATGACCGACATGGCGGCGGAGTTGAGGGAATGAGCCTTCTCCTGTGGTCGCTGATCGGTCTGCCCCTGGGGGCCGGGACGCTGCTCGCCCTGGCGGGACGGCGGGCGGACCGGTGGGCGCCCTCGCTCGCCGTGGCAGTCTCGTCAGTGGCCCTGGGGCTCGCCGTCACCTCCTCACTGCGGCATCCGGCCGTCGAGGCTCCCCTGCTGGAAGGTCTCCCCGTCCGGCTCGCCGTGGACGGCCTCTCCGGCGTCCTCGTCGTCACGGTCACCGCGGTCACGCTCGCCGTGCTCCTCTTCAGCGCGGCGGAGTTCGGCACCGACGAGGCGCGGGGCCGCTTCTTCGGGCTGATGCTCGTCTTCGCGGGAAGCATGCTCGTCACCGTCACCGCCGCCACCCTGCCGACGCTGCTCATGGGCTGGGAGGTCATGGGCGCCACGTCGTGGGCACTGATCGGCTACTGGTGGCGGGAGCCGGAACGTACCGCCGCGGCCGACACGGCCTTCCTGACCACCCGTACCGCCGACCTCGGCCTGTACCTCGCCGCGGGCGCCGCCCTCGCGGCTGGGCCCGGCCCCCTCGCTCTCGACGAGCTCGCGCGAGCCGGGGAACCGTGGTTGTCGTTCGTGACGGCGGGGATCCTGGTCGCGGCGCTCGGCAAGTCCGCGCAGCTGCCCTTCAGCTTCTGGCTGTCGCGGGCCATGCAGGGTCCGAGCCCGGTCTCGGCTCTGTTGCACTCGGCGGCGATGGTGGTCGCGGGTGCGTATCTGCTGCTACGGGCGGGGCCGCTGCTGGATGCCTCCGGCTGGGGCGCGGAGGCGGCCGCGTGGGTGGGTGCGGCGACCGCGGTCGCCCTCGGGCTGGTCGCGGTGGCACAGAGCGACTTCAAGCAGCTGCTCGCCGCCTCGACGTGCGCCCAGATCGGGTTCATGGTGCTCGCCGCCGGCACCGGCGCGATCACCGGTGGGGCGTTGCAGTTGATGGCGCACGCAACCGCGAAGAGCCTGCTGTTCCTCGTGGCGGGCGCGTGGCTCACGGCGTGGGGGACGCAGCACCTTCCCGCGCTGCGCGGGGCCGCCCGTTCCCGCCGGGCGGTCGGTGTGCTCTGCACGGTGGGCGCCCTTTCGCTGGCCGGGTTGCCACCGCTCTCCCTGTGGGCGGCGAAGGACGTGTTGCTCGCCGGAGCGCTGGAGGACAGCCCGTGGCTGTATACGGCGGGGCTCGCCGCCGCCGCGCTCTCCGCGGTCTACAGCGTCAGGATCCTGTGGTTCGTGTGGGGCCGGCCGGAGCAGCGTGCGACCGGCGGACGGCGGATTCCGGCTGGGGCCGTCGTCCCGCTCGCGCTGCTCGCCGTCGCATGCGTCGCGCTGACGCCCGTGGCTTTCCCGCCGGTACGCGACGCGCTCACCCGATATCTCGGCCTGGACGGTCAACAGAGCCCACATGCATGGGAGTTCGCCCTGTCCAGCGCTCTCGCGCTCTCGGCCGCCGCCGCGGCGTGGGCCTGGGGCGGCCGCCCGCTTCCGCTGCCGTTCCGAGCGAAATGGCTGGGCCGGGAGTGGCTGGGCCTCGAGCGCGCCGCCCGTGTCCTGCTCGTCTCCCCCACGCTGGCGGTGGCTCGCGCCGCCGCCGTCTTCGACGACCGGGTCCTCGACCGTGCCGTGGACGCGACGGCCCAGGGCGCGGTCGGCTGCGCCCGATGGACGAACCGGTTCGTCGAGCGGGCGGTCGACGGAATGGTCGAGGGTGTCGCCACAGCCGCCCGGCGGCTCGGCGGATGGGCCCGCCGCCCGCAGACCGGCCAGCTGCACCAGTACCTCGCCCAGGCCGTCGCGGCCTTCTCCGTCCTCGCCCTCGTGCTCGTCCTCGTGAGGTGACCGTTGCTCACCGCCCTCGTCTTCGCCCCGACCGCGGTCGCACTCCTGCTGTTCGCCCTGCCCTCCCGTACCCCCGTACACGTGCTGCGCGTCGTCTGGGTGGCGACCACCGCCGTCGAGCTCGGCCTGGTCGTGGCCCTGTGGGCCGGTCACGAGACGGGCGGAGGCATCCAGTCGGAGGTGCGGGCCCGCTGGATCCCCAGCGCCGGGGTCGGCTATCACATCGGTGTCGACGGCCTGTCCCTGCCGCTGCTTGCTCTCACGTGTGTGCTGTTCCTCGCCTGCGCGCTGTACTCGCTCCGCGAGAACCGCCTCTTCCGTGAGTTCGCCGCGCTCTTCCTCTTCCTCCAGACCACGTGCCTGGGGCTGTTCGTCTCCCTCGACCTGATCCTGTTCTTCGTCTTCTTCGACCTGTCGATCGTGGCGATGTACTTCGTCATCGCCGGATGGGGCCACCGCGACGCCAAGCGGGCGGCGCTGAAGTTCTTCCTCTACACGTTCATCGGATCGCTCGCCCTGCTGCTGGGCTTCATCGGCCTCTATCTGGCCGCCGCCCCCCACACGTTCGACATGGTCGACCTGACCCGCCAGAACCCCCTCGCCGACCGGTCCGCCTACGCCGCACTGGCACTGCTCGCCGTCACCGTCGGCCTCGCCGTGAAGACACCCACGATCCCGTTCCACACCTGGCTGCCGCCCGCCCACACCGAGGCCCCGGCCGCCGGCTCCGCGATCCTCGCCGGAGTGCTCCTGAAGATGGGGACGTACGGGTTCCTCCGCATCGCGATGCCCATGCTTCCGGACGCCTGGCGGCGGTACGCGATCGTCCTCGTCGTCATCGGAGTCCTGTCCGTCCTCCACGGGGCCCTGGTGGCGCTCGCCCAGACCGACTTCAAGCGCATGATCGCCTACACCTCGGTCAATCACATGGGGTACATCGTCCTGGCCGTCGGCGCCGCCGCCGCGACCGCCGACACCTCCGCCCAGGCACGCTCCCTCGCCGTCACCGGCTCGGTCACCCAGATGGTCAGCCACGGCCTCATCACCGGCGCGCTCTTCCTCCTCGCCGGTGTGCTGTACGAGCGCGGGCGGACGCACGACATGGGCGCGTACGGCGGTCTCGCCGCCACCGCTCCCGTCTTCGCCGCGCTGACCGGTGCGGCCGCCTTCGCGTCTCTGGGGCTTCCCGGGTTCTCCGGTTTCATCGCGGAGTTCCAGATCTTCACCGGCGCGCTCGGGCCGCGGCCGCTGGCCACCGCCCTGTCCGTACTCGGCATCCTGCTCACGGCCGGGCTGTTCCTGCGCGCGCTGCAGAAGATCCTGACGGGGCCGCTACGACTGCCGAACGCGCCCGGCACGCCGCGCGCGTTCCCGGACATGCGCGCCCACGAGTACGCGGGCATCGTCCCGCTCCTCGTCCTCGCCGTGGTCCTGGGCATCGCGCCGCGCTTCCTCCTCGACGTCATCGAACCGGCCGCGCGTACGGTCCTGGAGCAGCTCGCCCGATGAACGGCATGAACGAGAACCCGCTCGACATCCTCCCCGAGCTGCTCCTCGCGGCATCGGCCGTCCTCGGGCTCCTGATCGGCGCCTGGCTGCCGCGCTCCCGGCAGTGGCTCGTCGGGCTCCTCGCGGCGGTGGCGGCATGCGCGGGGATCGTGGCGGCGGCCGTCGCAGCCACGCTCCCCGATCTGACCGCGTTCGGCGAAGCGTTCACCGTCGACCCGGTCACGAGCACCTCCCGCATCGTCGTCCTCGGCGGCCTTCTGCTCGTTCTCACCCTGTGCGCCGGGCGGTTCCACGCCCACCCGCGCGAGAGCGAGTTCTACGTCCTGCTCCAGCTCTCCGCGCTCGGGGCGCTCGTCATGGCCGGGACCCAGGACCTGCTGCTGCTCGTCGCCGGTTACCTGCTCGCGAGCATCCCCGCCTACACGCTCGCCGGCTTCCGCAAGGACGGTCCGGGGACGGAGGCGGCGCTCAAGTACTACGTGATCGGCGCGCTGCTCGGCGTCCTCATGCTGGCCGGCATCACCGTGCTGTACGCGGCGGGGCGGGCCACGGGCTATCCGCTCCTCGGTCCCGCGCTGCCCGAGGCCCCGGAGGCGCTCGTCGCTGCCGGGGTCGTCGGCCTGCTCGCCGGCGTGCTGTTCAAGGTCGGCGCCGTCCCCGCCCATTTCTGGGTGCCGGACGCGGTCCAGGGCAGTACGGCGCCGGTCGCCGCGTTCCTGACCACCATCCCGAAGACCGGTGCACTGGCGGCCCTGCTGCGGCTCGGCGATGCCGTCCTCGCGGACAGCGGCGTGCCGTGGCCGGCCGTGATCTCCGTGGTGTCCGCGGCCTCGATGACCCTGGGAAATCTCGCCGCCTTCTTCCAGGACGACGTGAAGCGGCTCCTCGCGTACTCGACGATCAGCCAGGTCGGTTACCTGCTGCTGCCCGTCGCGGTGGTCGGCCGGTCGGACCTCGCCCAGGAGGCGCTGCTGTACTACGTGGCCGCGTACGCCGTCACGAACCTGGGCGCCTTCGCCGTGGTGTGCGCGCTCCCCCGGGCCCGCCGGATCGGCGACTACCGCGGTCTCGCCCGCCTGCGTCCACTCCTCGCCGCGAGCCTCGTCATCTGCCTGCTCGGCCTCGTCGGCACACCGCCGACCGCCGTGTTCGTCGGCAAGCTGGAGGTGTTCAGCGCCGCGTTCGACGGCGGGTACACGTGGCTGGCGGTGCTGGCCGCCGTCAACACCGTCGCCTCCCTCTTCTACTACCTGCGCTGGATCGTGCCCTCGGTGTCCCGGGGCGGCGGTGACGAGCTCGCCCACGGCGACCGGCCGGCACGCGCTGTCGCCTACGTCGCCGCCACCATCTCCGTGGGACTCGGCCTGGCCGCGGGGCCCGTGCTCCCCGCCCTGAGCGGCTCCGTCGCCACGTAGCGGCCACCTCGCGAGCCCTCGCCCGGCTGCGGGGACATGGTGCCGCGCCGGCGGTCACAGAGTGCTGGTGCACGGGACTGCTCCGGCACGGCCGGCGGGCGTCACCGGGGACGAAGCGCGTCGCGTCCGCGACACCGGCCGCGAGAGCCCGCTCCCGGGCGACGCGGAGCGGACTCGGTTCCCTGTCGAGGCCTACGACTCGGAGCCCGGCGCGTGCCAGGGCGAGCGCGGCGGGGCCGGAACCGGTTGCCACATCGCGTACGAGGCGGATATCCCTCCCGCCCGCTCGAGTCCCTCAGAGTCACCGCGACGACGTCGTCCGCCGCATGAGCCCAGGCATCACCGACGGCGGTGTGGTCGCCGACCTCCCACCCGCCGCTCATCGCCCGCCCCGGGCCGTGTAGCGGCGGACCCTGACACCGTGGGCGGCCAACTTCTCAGGCAGGTCCGCCAGCGCGGGAATCTGCTCGATGTGGTGAACGCCCGGAGGCACCGTTCCGTTGAGAAGTTCGCGCGTGACATAGGCCGCGACCATGCCGGACACGCGGCCAAATCAGGTTCCGTCCGCTGATCCAGTCAGCCCAGTTGTGTGGCAGGGAGTCGTGCCACGGTCTACGGTCGCGATGCAGGGGGCGTCCGCCGCTCTGAGGTGCCGTGATGTGGAAAGCTGCCTATCGCCCACTGACAACCCTGCTTGTGAGCTTCGGTGCCATACTCATCACTGCTGGTCAGGCGGCGGCTGAGCCGGATCCGGCGCGAGTTTGTGCGACGGCCAAGCAACTCATCGACGCGGGGTATCTGACGGAGGCCCGGGCGCTCTACAAGCGGGTTCCGGGTGAGGCCCCGGTCCCCTGTATGGCCGCGGATCTCCAGCGGATCGACGGTCTGCGGGCGGACGCAGCCGTCGAGGTGAAGGCGGGCCAGCAGATGCTCGACGCAGGGAAGAAGTCGGAGGCGGCCACGAGATTCATGGCAGCCCTGGTTCTGGAGCGGGACAATGCGGCAGCTCTCGCCGGCCGTACCGCCGCCACGGAGGAGAAAGCCCCGCCCAAGGGGCTGGTAGCGGAGAAGGACGGCTGGGATGCCTTCTACCGAGACTGGCTTGTGCCGCTGTTCCAGCTGGTCGCTGCGGCAGCCGTCGGTGTCGTCGTACTGGGGGCGCTGAGCGGACTGTTCGCCCACTGGGTGGTCAGACCGCAGTCGGTCGTGTGGCCCCGTTCAGCCCGTGTGTCGATCGGCTGGCTCGGCGTCCTCCTGCTGGTCGGCTGCGGCGTGATGCTACCTCTGTATGCGATGTTTGAGCCGTTCACGCCCGCCGCTGTGGTACCAGGTCCAGCCGTGCGGATCGCCCTCTTTCTCGTACTGGCTGTGCTGCTGGCAGTCTTGCTGGCGGCCGGTGATCCGGCAGGGCAGTCGCCCAGACAGGTGTGGGCCCACTGGCGCCGTCTGCTGCTCTCGCTCGCCGTCGTCATCGGCACTGGTCTGGTGGGCTGGCTGACGGTGCTGTCCGATCCGCTGGAGCGGCTACTGGTGGCCTATGTCGTCCTCAGCTGCTTCGGGGTTTTGTTTACCGCCGCCGCGCTCGGCCAGAACCTCCGGCTTCAGGTCGAGGCCCAGACGAAGGACGGAACGGCCGACGCAGCTGCCACCGACTACCTGCTCGCACGGTTGCGGACCCTGGGCACGGAAAGACCGCCACAGAGCCTGAACGCCGTCCCTGCAGTCACATCGCTGTCGGCCCTCCACACCGAGGACCTGAGCGCGCTGCCAGCCGGGAAGATTGCCAGCACGGTCTCCCGGCTGTTCTTCGCCCTGCGGCCTGACCTCACGTGGCGGGCACGGGTCATCTCTGTAGATGCGAACCGGATTGCCGTGACCCTCAACAGGAATGGCCAGCATGCGGAAAGTGTGATCTTCAGTCGCCTGGATCTCGGCCTCCCCGCGGTCGAGGAGGGAAAGGCCGAAGACCGGCTCCGCGCCCAGCTTCTGACGGGCGCCGCCGCAATCATTCTCGTGAGGCTCAGCCAGGCACACCCCGAGCTTCGGCCGAGTCTCTGCGGTGCGCGGGACTGGAGGAGCATCACCCTCCAGGTCATTGCGAGCAGCGTGTCCCTCATCGACAGTCCGGATCAGCGGATTCCCCTGCTGGGGCGGGCGATCCACGAAGACCAGAACTACCTGCTGGCCCGCCTGGAGTACCTGTGGGCCCATCAGAGTTCCGCATCGTTCGGCAGCCCCCTATACCGTCAGATCGCCGAGACCACCGATCGACTACTGGTCGGGCTAACTGACGACAGCTCGCGCGCTATCCGCATTCGTGGCTACTACCGCAGTACCTCCCAGTGGCTCAACATGTACGCCCAAAGCGGCTACACAGAGAGTGACCTGCTGCGTCGCGCGCGGCGGTCCGTGATGCGACTGGAAACCGCTTGTCAACACACCTCCGATCCGTACTCGCCGGTCTTCCAGCTCGCCGAGCGTGCCAGGCCGCTCGCAGCTACTTTCCGCAGCACAATCAAGGCACTGCTAACCAGACAGAAGCATGCGGCCACGCAACGCCGGCCCACCGACTTCGTGTCACCCCGGCTCGCCTACGAGAACGCCTGCTTGGACTGTGCCTTGCTGTCGCTCGGCGACGGTGACGGTCATGGAGCACAGTCCTATGCCGAGCACGCGGTGCAGCACCTTCGGGTGGGGCTGCCGACTTCGAGGGACATCGAGCACGCCATCAAGGATCCTTGCTTGGCTCCGCTGCGCGGCGATTCCGGATTTCAATCGCTGGTAGGCCCACCTCCCGCTGAGTTCCTAGGCGTGCAGATGTTCGCTGACACTGCCTTCGATGGTGTGGCTGGGAAGCTCGACTCAGCAGGACTCAGCCGTCCCGAAGAGATCATCCGCCGCACGAACGGAGCGAAGGGCCGGGCGGAACTGGCGAAGTACCTCACAATTTCTCCCCTCCTGGTCGATCGGATCCGTCAGATCGCCCTACTGAACAGGGTTCATCCGGACCTGGCGGATCCGAGGATGCTCAACCTGCTACTGAAAGCCGGCATCGATTCCCCTGCACGATTGAGCACCGAAATCCGGCTGGGGAAAGAGCCGTTGATGCAGCGACTGCGAGAGTTGGCCATGACGGAAGGTACATCAACTCTCCAAGGCGTTGAGCACCCGGCTGGCTGGCTGACCGCCGGAAGACCCCAGCGATTTCATTTCTGGAGTCAGGCGGACTCCCAGTGATGTGCACCGCCACCGCGCCATTCCACCCAAGCCGGATCGTCAAGCGTCGCGTACGCGTTCGACAACCCCGCCTCCCGGAGCAGCTCTAGCAGCTCTTCGTCGTCACGGGCGAGGCCGAGTATCTCCCCGCGCGCGGTCGGTCACCCAATCCCAGCCGCTCGGCCTGACCAGAATCGTCCAAGGGCGCGCTTTCCGGCCCATCCAGGCACTACCGGCGAAGCTGGCAGTGCCTGGATGGGTAGCCGAGTTGATGTCAAGGGCGTTGGGCGAATAGCGGATCGGCCGTCACATAGAGCCCTTAGCTTGACTCTGTCGGGGATCTTGGAGTCGCCGAGGTCAGGCGCCCAGGGTGCGCCAGGACTTCGGCCGGGGGATCTCGTGCTGATCGAGGTAGGTCTGGAAGGCGGTCGGTCGGCGTGGCCGGGGTGCTTCCTCGGTCGGTGGGAGACCGCTGAGGCGCTCGATGTTGATGGCGATGGCGGTCAGGACGTGCTGGACATGAGCCTTGCTCTGGCCTCGGTAGCGGCAGCGGCGCATGCCGTGGCCGTGGGCGAACTCGTTGACCGTTCCCTCCACTCCGGAGCGGACCGCGTAGCGGGTCTTCCACTCGGGTGTCTGCTGCTCGGCACGGACGCGGAGTTGCAGGTCGCGGAGTTCTCGTGGGGGAAAGCCGACGGTGCGGTGGCGTTCGCGGGAGGTGGTGCACTGGGCGCGGGCCGGGCAGGGGTGGCACTGGCTCTTGGTGAACCGGGCCACGATCAGCGGGGCCGCGGTGGGCGAGGAGGTCGGGTAGGGGCCATGCCAGCCCTGGCTGACCTGCCCCTGGGGACAGGTGACTTGCTGGCGGTCGTAGTCGATGTGGAAGTCGTCACGGGCGAAGCCTTCACCCCGGCGGTGCTGCCGGGTGGGGTTGCCCCGGAGCGGCCCGGAGACGGTGACCTGGTGGTCACGCGCGGCTTGTGCAAGGTGGGGCAGGGAGGTGTAGCCGCTGTCGACCAGGTGCTCGGCGGGCAGCAGGCCGCGGCGGTGCAGGCGGGTGTGGATGCCGGGCAGGACCTTGCTGTCATGGGTGGTGGAGGCGGTGGTGGCCACGTCCGTGATCACGTTTGGGCCGTCGGGGGCACACGTCTCCGTCAGATGGGCCGAGAACCCCTTCCAGCTGATGATGTGTCCGTGACGGGCGTATCGGGCCGAGGTGTCGTAGGGCGAGACGATCGCTCGGGACGAGGGCGGGAGTCCGGGTCCGTCCTCCGTCTCGGCGGTGCGCCAGCGCAGGTGGCCCGCGGCGTCGCGGTGATAGTTCTGCACCATGATCTGGCGCAAGGCCTGGGCACGGGGGCCAAACGCGCGGTCTCCCCCGTGCTGGTAGAGATACTCCAGGAGCCGGACGGCGTCGTTTCCGGTGGCGAGGATCCTGGTCTTGGGCCTGGTGGGGTTCTTGCCCAGGCGGACCGGACGGCCGTAACGGCGCCCCCAGTCCTCGTCGACCAGCTCGTCCAGCAGGTGCGGGGCGGTGCCGGCGACTTCCTCCAGCGCGGCGCGGACCGCTTCGGTGACCATCTCCAGCCGGGTCAGGTCACGGACCGCGGCCAGGACGTGGGTGGAGTCGGTGCGCTGGGTGGTGCGCTCGCGTACCAGGCCGGCCTCCTTGAGGCGGGCCAGTGCGAGGTCGAGGAGGCGGTCAGCGTGGTCGCCCTCGGTGAGACGGTCGCGGAAGTCGGCCAGCACGCTGTGGTGGAAGCCGGGATCGTCCAGCTCCATGGCCATGGCGTACTTGAAGTCGATGCGGCAGCGGACCGCCTCGGCGGCCTGCCGGTCCGACAGGCCGAGCACGAACTGCAGCACGCAGACGGTGGCCAGCTGGGCGGGCGAAAGGCCCGGACGCCCATCACGCGGATACCAGTCCGCGAAGTCCTCGTCACACCACAGCCCGTCCAGGCGGTCTCTCACCCACATCGCCGTCGTACCGCCCGGGTTGCTCGCCCTCGCGATCCGCGCGGTCAGAGGCGGGACTTGCTCACCGGAACGAGGACGGAGCGACAACGGACACCTCGACAACTGCATAGGCTCTCGGAACACCCCGAGCATGCCCACCGATCACCCCGGCGCACCGGGAAACTCCAAGATCCCCGACAGAGTCAAGTTAGGCAGACCAAAGGTCTCCCGGCTCGGAGGGCGCCTTGATCAGGTTCGGCCTGTACACATCCACTGACCGCAGGGTTCGCCGGCTAGCGCCGTGCACGCGAGGGTCAGCGGTCAGCGGCTGGTGGAGGGAGCGCTCGCCCCTGTCCAGGGCCCGCTGCGGGCCCTCCGGCGGGGCATGCCGAAATCTCCGTGCCAGTGCCGCGGGCAGCCTTCCAGCAGTCGGCTCAGTCCGATGCGGCCGAGCCCGTCGTCGGGACGCGCTGTCACCAGAGCCCTCTTCACAGCATTCGGGCGCGAAGCTGCCGAGAATGGAAGGCTTCTCCGTCAAGTCAGGCGTGTCGAATGATGCGCACAAGCTCCCGGCTTCGAGCAGCGGCGCACGAGGGCGAACCCGGCAACCGTTCGCCTCGACGAGGAGGGCGACACCCCCTGACCCCGCTCGCCGGGGTGGTTCAGTATGTGCTGGGCACGGGTCGTGCGAGTCGGATCATGGCGCGGTAGAGGGCGGTGGGAGCCGGGGCTTGGGGCAGGGACGGGACATCCGTGCCCGAGATGGCGAACGCACGGAGCATGTGGCCGACCGGGCGGCGCCAGCTGTCGGGGACGGCGTCGCCGGTGGCAGCGACAACACCGGCGTTGACCATCAGCAGGATGACGAGTTCCTGTGAGGTGAAGTCCGCGCGGGTGTGTCCTGTGGCCTGTGCGCGAGTGATGAGTTCGAGGAAGCCGTTGTAGGACTCGGCCCTGCGGGCTTCGAGGGCTTTGGCCGCGGGGAAGGTCATGGTCAGGACATCGGCGAAGCCTCGGTCGGCGGCCTGCATAGAGCAGGCGGCTTCGATGTAGCGGGTGAAGTCGTGCCAGGGGTCGGGGTCGGCGAGTGCTTCGGCGACGGCTTCGGCGTAGGCGTCCATGCGGTCGGCGAAGACCGCGGTAATCAGGTCCTCCCGGCTGGCGAAGCGGCGGGAGAGCGTCGCCTTGCCGACGCCTGCCTCGCGAGGTGTCCGACACCGGCTCAGGTCTCGGCGGACAGATGGATCGAGGCCAGTTTGGCAGGGTCGACGACGATGTGGATGCCGGTAATCCGTCCTTCGGTGACGGTGAAGGCGATGAGGGAGAGGGGGTTCCGTCAGGGTGCCAGGACATGTGGCCGGGGATGCCGTTGACCAGCACGGCCGATGGCGGGCGACCTCGCCTGAGAACATGCGGGCCTTCCACGGCTTGAGGGCTTCGGTCCCCAAACCCGCCCCCGCTGCTCCCTGCGACAGCGTGGGTCGGCCGTCTCCACATCCCCTTGATCCACTGCCGCGCCCGATCCATACCGAATGCCGGAGTTCTACGCTGCATAGTCAGCACCAAGTCAGCACGGGAGAGGTGATCAGGGGTGCTGACATGCGGTTTCAGGTCAGCACCGAACCAGCACGGGAGTCAGCACCGGCCCACCAAAACACGTCGAACAGTGCAACTCGGACAGCCTTACGTCGCCCTTCGAAGTGACGCTCGAACCAGCGCCGGCGCCCCTCTCATGGTGGCCCCGCGCACACGCGGCCCGAGAACTATGGTGTCCCACCACATACGTCACTGACCTGCACGTTCCTACGGTATGGCGACACGCAAACGTCCCCGTCGAACGCCAGGAAGTGGTGCCGATGTCCTCCCCCGCGACCGCTCCACCCGCCCAGTCGAATCTCAAGCGCATCGTCGCCGCGAGTCTCATCGGCACCACCATCGAGTGGTACGACTTCTTCCTCTACGGCTCCGCCGCCGCGTTGGTCTTCAACAAGCTCTTCTTCCCCGACTCCGACCCGCTCGTCGGCACGCTCCTCTCCTTCCTCACCTACGCCGTCGGGTTCGCCGCACGGCCCCTGGGCGCCCTCGTGTTCGGGCACTACGGCGACCGGCTCGGGCGGAAGAAGCTGCTCGTGCTCAGCCTGCTGCTGATGGGTGGCGCGACCTTCGCGATCGGTCTGCTGCCGACGCACGCGACCGTCGGGGCGGCCGCTCCCCTGCTGCTCACCGCGCTGCGGCTGGTGCAGGGCTTCGCGCTCGGGGGCGAGTGGGGCGGGGCCGTGCTCCTGGTCTCGGAGCACGGGGACGCGCGGCGGCGCGGGTTCTGGGCCTCGTGGCCGCAGACCGGGGCGCCCGCCGGGCAGTTGCTCGCGACCGGTGTGCTGTCCGCGCTGACCGCTCTGCTCTCCGACTCCGCGTTCCTGGCATGGGGCTGGCGCATACCGTTCCTGCTCTCCGGTGTGCTGGTGATCGTCGGCCTGTGGATCCGGCTCTCCGTCGACGAGTCGCCCGTCTTCAAGGCCGCGCTGGCCGCCGCCGAGGAGCGCAAGGCGGCCACCGCCCAGGTCGAGAAGATGCCGCTGGTCGCCGTGTTGAAGCACCACTGGCGCGACGTGCTGATCGCGATGGGCGCCCGCATGGCCGAGAACATCTCGTACTACGTGATCACCGCGTTCATCCTCGTCTACGCGACGACCCAGGTCGGCCTCTCCAAGCAGACCGCGCTCAACGCCGTCCTCATCGCCTCCGCCGTCCACTTCGCCGTCATCCCCGCCTGGGGTGCGCTGTCGGACCGGATCGGCCGGCGGCCGGTCTATCTGATCGGTGCCGTCGGGGTCGGCGCCTGGATGTTCCCCTTCTTCATGCTCATCGACTCCGGCACCTTCGGCGCGCTGCTCCTCGCCGTCACCGTCGGCCTGGTCCTGCACGGAGCGATGTACGCGCCGCAGGCCGCGTTCTTCTCCGAGATGTTCGCGACCCGGATGCGCTACTCGGGCGCCTCCATCGGCGCGCAGTTCTCCTCGGTCGCCGCCGGTGCCCCCGCACCGCTGATCGCGACCGCGCTGCTCTCCGACTACGGCTCCTCCACCCCGATCTCCCTCTACGTGATCGCCGCCGCGCTTCTCACGGTCGTCGCGATCGCGTGCGCCCGCGAGACCCGCAACCGCGATCTGTCGGACGTCGAGGACTCCGCCCAGGCCCCGGCCCCCGTGCGCGCCGACGCCTGACCCCCACACTACACCAAAGGTAGAGGGCACCGCCCCCCGGAGGGGCCCTTCGCCTTCGACGTGTTCAGCGGGCGACCGCCGGCGACATCGCGTGGAGCCGCAGGGCCAGCTGGATCTCCAGGGCACGGGACGGCGACTGCCAGTCGGGGCCGAGGAGGCGGCCGATCCGCTCGATGCGCTGCGCCACGGTATTCACATGGACATGGAGGTCGTCCTTCGTACGCGCCGGGCTCATACCGCTCGCGAAGTACGCGTCCATCGTGCGCACCAGATCCGTACCGCGGCGCCGGTCGTACGCGACGACCTGGCCGATCGTACGGTCGACGAAGCCCTCGATGTCCCGGGTGTCGGCGAGGAGCAGGCCGAGGAAGCCCAGGTCCTCGGCCGCGGCACCCTCGCCCGAGCGATGCAGCAGGCGCAGGGCGTCCAGGCACCGGCGGGCCTCCTCGTACGCGGTGGCGACCCGGCCGGGCTGGGCGAGGGGGGAGGCGACGGGGGCGGAGGCCCCCACGGTGACGGGCTCGCGCAGAGCGCCGCCGAGGTGCTTGGCGGTCTGCCGGGCCAGCTCGGCGGCGTCCTCGCCGGGGCCGAGGGGCAGCAGCAGGACCGTTCCTCCGTCGCGGGCGGAGGCCAGGCCCCGCCGGGTGGCGGCCAGATGGGAGGCCGCCGACCAGAGGCGCTGCCGGTCCGCGCTCTCCCGCACTCCTGCGTGGTCCGCCTCTCCCCCGGTCCCGCCGCGGTCGATCCGGGCGGCGAGGACGACATGGGGAGCGTCGACGTCGGTACGGAGTCGGGCGGCGCGCTCGCGCAGCAGTCCGCGGTCGCGGTCGGGGGCGTCGAGGAGGTCGTCGAGCAGTTCTCCCCGTACGCGCTGCTCGGCCTCGCCTGCCGAGCGGCGGGCGAGCAGCAGGAGCGAGGTCACCAGGGCGGCGCGCTCCAGAGTGCGCTGGTCGACGGGGTCGAGGTCCCGCTGCCCGTGCAGGACGAGGGCGCCGAAGGACTCGCCGCCGGCCGAGACGGCAGCCACCCAGCGGTCGCCCTCACGCAGCGCGTGACCGTCGGCGAGCCGGCCGGGGTCGAGGCCGGTGTCGATGAACTCGACTCTCCCTCCGAGGACTTCGGAGACGGCCGCGGCCACATCGTGGACCCCGCCGCCGTGCAGCACCAGTTCGGTGAGCCGGTCGTGGACGTCGGAGGCGCGCTCGATGACGCCGCTGTGCTCCCGGATGATGTCGTTGGCGCGCTCCAGCTCGGCCAGCGCCGAGCGCGTCTCGGCCAGCAGGTTCGCGGTGTCGATGGCGACCGCCGCGTGCGCGGCGAGGGAGGCCAGCAGCGCGACCTGTTCCCGCTCGAAGACCCGGGCACGCCGGTCCGCGGCGAACAGGACGCCGATCACCTGGCTGCCGAGGCTGAGCGGCACGCCGAGGATGGCGACGAGGCCCTCGTCGCGCACGGCCGAGTCGATGGTGGCGGTGTGCTGGAAGCGGGGGTCTTCGAAGTAGTTCTCCGTGACGTACGGCCTGGCGGTCTGGGCCACGAGACCGCCGAGCCCCTCGCCCATGCCGAGCCGGACCTGCTGGAAGCGCGCCGAGACCGAGCCCTCGGTGACGCGCATGTACGTGTCCCCCGCGCTCGGGTCGTTGAGGCTGAGGTAGGCCACCTCGGTGCCGAGGAGCGAGCGGGCGCGCTGGACGATGGCGCGGAGCACCGCGTCGAGGTCGCGCAGTCCCGCGAGATCGTGGGCGGTCTCGAAGAGGGCGGAGAGCTCCGCCTCGCGGCGCCGCCGCCCCTCCAGCTCGGCGCGGACGCGCAGGGCGTGCTGCTTGGCCCGCTCCAGTTCGGCCAACGCCTCCGGGCCCGCGCCGCTCGCACGGGCGAGCAGCACGGGCCGGTCGTACGCCTCCGCCGCGGCGCCTCGCGCGAGGAGCTCCAGGTAGGAGACCTGTTCTTGGGACATGGACACAGGGATACCTGCCGAACGGGTGGGAGCACCACCCCTGTGGAAAACCGTCAGTGCGCGGTCCAGCCGCCGTCGAGGGCCAGGGACGTGCCGGTGATGAAGGAGGCCTGCGGGGTGCAGAGATAGAGCACCGCCTCCGCGACCTCCTCCGGCTCGATCAGCCTCTTGACTGCGGAGTCCTTGAGGAGGACCTCGGTCAGGACCCGCTCCGCGGGGATGTCGTGAGCGGTGGCCTGGTCGGTGATCTGGCGCTCGACCAGAGGTGTACGCACATAGCCGGGGTTGACGCAGTTGGAGGTGACCCCGTGCGCGGCGCCTTCGAGTGCGGCGGTCTTGGAGAGCCCTTCGAGGCCGTGCTTGGCGGCCACGTAGGCGGACTTGAATGCGGAGGCGCGCAGTCCGTGGACGGAGGAGAGGTTGACGATCCGGCCCCAGCCCTGGGCGTACATGTGCGGCAGGGCGCCCCTGATCAGCCGGAAGGGCGCCTCCAGCATCACGGTGAGGACCGTGTGGAAGACGTCCGGCGGGAACTCCTCGATGGGGCGGACGAGCTGGATCCCGGCGTTGTTGACGAGGATGTCCGTGCCGGCGGCCACCCGCTCGGCGGCGTCGAGGTCCGTCAGGTCCAGGGTCTGCGGCTCGACGGCGCCCGGCAGTCCCTCGGCCGCCGCGGCGAGCGCATCCAGTCCTTCGGCAGCCCGGTCGACGGCTCTGACCCGGGCCCCCGCCGCGGCGAGCCGGAGCGCGCAGGCACGGCCGATGCCTCCGGCCGCGCCGGTGACGAGCGCCGTGCGGCCGGCGAGGTCGAGCAGCACGGAGCCGGGTGCGGGGACCGCTGCGGGGCCCTGCGCGGGAGCCTGGACGGGTGGTGCCGGTACCTGTGCCGGTACGGGCCCTGATGTGGTGGGGGCGCTCATGCTCCGCACCTTATGAAGCGCCTCACCCTCCACCGATGTGTTCCGAACCCACACTTCAGCTGCTGGGCATGGGGTCGAACCATGTGGGTTCGTCGGCGAGCGCCTGTTCGATCCGGAAGTGCGAGAACCGCTTCATCTGGGGCAGGTCGTCCACCTCGAACCAGGCGACCTCGGTCGACTCCTCGTCGTTGACCCGGGCCTCGCCGCCGACCGCGCGGCAGCGGAAGGAGACGTCCATGAACTGGCACCGGTCGCCGTTGGGGTAGACGACGGGCTTCCGCAGGGTCTGGACGATCACGACGCGCTCGACCTCGCAGCGCACGCCCGTCTCCTCGTACACCTCGCGTACGGCGCAGGCGGCCGGTTGCTCCCCGGGTTCGACGATGCCGCCGATGACGGACCAGAGGCCGTTGTCGGCGCGTCTGCCGAGCAGCACCCGACCCCGGTCGTCGAAGACGACGGCGCTCGCGCCCGGGAGGAAGAGCAGCCGGTGGCCGATGTCGACCCGGAGCTCGCGGATGAAGTCAGGAGTACCCATGCCTCGACCCTATGTCCCGGTGGATCAAGCTCCGACGGTCGCCGGACTCGGGCGTCGCGGCCCACGCCCGCCGGACTCGGGCGTCGCGGTCCGCGCCCGCCTGCTCAGACGTCGCGGTTCCGGCGGGCGCGGACCGAACGCAGCAGCGACCAGCCGAGGCCGGCAGCCGCCACGGCCACCAGGAGCGCCTCGGGCAGCGTGCCCATCCGCGTCGCGGGGGTCAGGGAGGAGCGCAGCGGCACCTTCTCGACGAGGACGTCCGGGGTGAACATCCGCGTCTGCTCCACGATCCGGCCGTCCGGCGCGATGATCGCGCTGACCCCGCTGGTGACCGGCACGACGACGGAACGGCTGTGCTCGACCGCCCGGACCCGCGACATCGCGAGCTGCTGGTACGTCATCTCGCTGCGGCCGAAGGTGGCGTTGTTGCTGGGGACGGAGATCAGCTGGGCGCCGTGGGTGACGGTGTCGCGCACGGCCCAGTCGAAGGCCGCCTCGTAGCAGGTGGCGAGGCCCACCTTCGTACCGGCGAGGTCGAAGACGCCGACCTTGTCACCGGGGCCGAAGTCGCGGCTGACACGGTCCACGTTGCTGTTGAAGATCCGTACGAAGGACCGCATCGGGATGTACTCGCCGAACGGCTGGACGTGCCGCTTGTCGTAGGTCGTGACGGGGCCCTTCTGCGGGTCCCACTCGATGAGGGTGTTGCGCAGCTTGCCCGTCGGAGGAGCGACGACGGCTCCGATCACGGTCGGCACGCCGATCTTCTTCACGGCCCGGTCGATGGCGTCCGCGGCGTCGGGATTCGCGTACGGGTCGATGTCCGAGGAGTTCTCCGGCCACAGGACGAAGTCCGGCTGCGGCTCCTTCTTCAGCGCGACTGCCTCGGCCAGCTCTTCGGTACGGGCGACGTGGTTGTCGAGGACCGCCCGCCGCTGCGCGTTGAAGTCGAGTCCGAGACGCGGAACGTTTCCCTGGACGGCGGCGACGGTCGCGGTGCCGTCCTCGGCGGAGTCGTCGACGAGCGGCAGGGCGGCGAGGGCTCCGGTGACCGGGACGAGGACGGTGAGGGCCGCCGCGGCGAGCGGACCGCGGGGGACCGTGCCGGTCGCGCGGTAGGCGCGGACCTGGCGGATCACCTCGTACAGTCCGAAGCCGCAGAGGGCGACGGCGAAGCCGAGCACGGGGGTGCCGCCGACCGCGGCGAGGGGCAGGAAGACGCCTTCGGCCTGGCCGAAGGCGATCTTGCCCCACGGGAAGCCGCCGAACGGGACACGCGCGCGTGCCGCCTCGGCGAGGATCCACACCGCCGCGGCGAAGACCGGCCACGCGGGCAGCCGGGAGACGGCCGCGACCCCGAGTCCGGCGGCGGCGATGAACAGCGCCTCGACGGCCGACAGGGCGATCCACGGGAACCGGCCTACCTCGGCTCCGGTCCAGATCAGCAGCGGCAGCAGGAAGCCGAGCCCGGCGAGGTAGCCGAGGCCGAAACCGGCGCGCGCCCGGCGGTCGCGCAGCGCCCAGCCGAGGAGCGCGAACCCCGGCAGCGCGAGCCACCACAGCGGGCGGGGCGGGAAGCTCAGGAAGAGCAGGACCCCTGCCAGCACGGCGGCGCCGGGCCGCGCCAGGCGTCGCAGCCGGGCGGGGCCGGGCTCGGGTGTGGCGGCGGGTCCGGAGGCGTCGACGGGCGTCATGGTGGTGCTCACGTTGCGGAGTCTACGGCGCGCGCCCACGCCCCCAGCATGCCGGGCGGAGGCCCGAGCGGCGCGGTCCGTGCGGCGGGGCGGGGGTGCACGTGCGGGTCCCACGCCACGCGTCCGCACCTGCGCCCCTCACGCGCTCTTCACTCCTGGCGCATCGTTTCTGCGCATCTGCTCCCCAAATCGCCGCCCCGCCGTTAGCGTGTCCGCCAGACGGAGCGGGGGTCCAGGGGGATGGCTGCAACTGCGGCTCAGGTGGCCGTCGTGCGCGAGCGCGGCCGCGCCGCGGACGTGGCCGGGGTGCTGGTCCTCGGCGCCTGCGTGCTCTGGTCGCTCGTCAGCGCCACGGAGCGGGACGCGCGCCCCGAGGGCGTGCTGCTCGCCGTCCTGGCGCTCAGCGCCGGCTACGCCTGCGGGCGGATCTCCGGCACGCTGCTTCCGGTGTCCGCCGCCGCGGTGGCGTCGCTCGCCGCCCTCGGCCTCGCGCTGGCCTCCGGGCCCGGTGTACCGGGCGCCACGCCCTTCGACTCCGTACGCCCCGGAGACACGGGAGCGACCGTGGCCCTGCTCGTGCTCGCCGCAGGCGCGGCCTGCTGCGCGGCTCCGGCGGCGAGGTCGGGCTCCGGTCGGCTCGCGCTCCGGGCCCTCGCCCTGGCCGTGGCGGGGTCGGCGCTGATGCTGGGCTCGGTGGCCGGTTTCGTGGCCGTGATCGGCGTACTGCTCTGCTCGCTCGCGGCGGTACGGATGCGGCGCCGGCTCCTCGGGCTCGCGGGGCTCGCGCTGGCGACCGGTCTGGCCGTCGGTGCCACGTGGGCGGTCGCGGAGGAGAGGCTGCCCGAGGGGCTCGCGGTCTCACTGGAGGGGCAGCTGACCTCGCACCGGGTCCTGCTGTGGCAGGACGCGCTCGCGCTCGCGAAGGAGAACCCGGTGCTGGGGGTCGGGCCCGACCGGTTCGGCGTGCTGAGCCCCACGGCGCGGGAGACGCTCCCCTCCGACGGCAAGCCCCACTCGGCCGTGCTCCAGCAGGCGCCGAGCAGGGGGTGCCGGGAGTCGTCCTCCTGGGGGCGGCGTACGGCTGGATGCTCTGGGGCCTGTGGTCCTCTCCCCGCACGACGGCGGTCGTTCTCACGGCGGGTGCCGGCCTGACGGCGCTCGCCGCGGTGGCCATGGTCGGCAACGCGCTGAGCTTCACGCCGGTGACGGCCGGAGCGGGGCTCCTCGCGGGTCTCGCGGCGGCCCGCGCGGCCCAGGCTCCGACGGAGGCGGACCCGGCGGACCGGGGAGACCGGGGAGACCGGACTGACGAGACGGCCTGGAGGGGCGAGACGGACTGGAGGGACCGGACGGACCGGGGAGACCGGACGGCCTGGAGGGACCGGACGGACCGGGGACACCGGACGGCCTGGAAGGACGGGACGGACCGGGCGGACTGACGTCCGTGGGCCGGCCTCAGGCGCTCTTCGGCTCGGTCGGCGTCCCCGGGTGGAGAAGCCGGTCACGGATGACCCGTACGCCGTACTCGGCGTCGTCGACGGTCACCGTGAACGTGCGGCCGTCCGCCATCCGGAGGATCAGGGCCTCGCCACGGCGGACGATGACCCCCTTGCCCTTCTCGGGCCGCCAGCGGTACCCCCAGCCGCCCCACTCGTGCGGGGTGACCCTCGGGATGTAGTCGGCGCCGACCACCTGGGCGAGGAGGATGCGACAGCGCGGTACGCCGATGTGGCCGCAGCGGACCTCCATGGCCTCGTCGTCCACCTTCACCTCGACGTGGACGAAGGCGAGCGTGCCGAAGAGGACGAGCAGCCCCGCCGCCACACAGCCGATCACGGCCATGAGCAGCGCGGCGATGCCGGAGGTCCACGCCGAGTCGACGGCGATGGTGATGCCCAGGGCCATACAGGCGGCGCCGGCGGCGGCCGCGACCCACTGCATGCGGTTCGTGGCGCGGCCGATCCAGACCTTCGGTAGCGGGGCACCCCTGTCCGGGTGCCGGTGATGCCGTGGATGTCGGGAATCGTCCCTCATGCCTGGCAGCCTACTCACGATCGGCTCGTGCGGCGCCTCTTCGGCACCGCCCCTGGCGCCGTCAGCGGGCGGCGGCCGCGGCCCGGAGAAGGCGCCCTTCGGCGTACTCCAGTGCGGCGACCGTCAGTTCCCCGGTCCGGCCGCTGAGCAGGACCGTCAGACCGCCGGACGGGGCCGCGTCGGGCTTGGGCTCGGCGCCGATTCGACGCAGCGCCTGTGCTGCGACTGCCCCCGCGGAGCCGTGGAAAACCACCGGCGGCAGCTCAGCGGACTGCACGGCCGCGCGAATCTGCTCGGCGACGAGTTCGTAGTGGGTGCAGCCGAGGACCAGGGCGCGCACATCGCGCGGGGTGAGCTTCGCGGCGGCGTCCACGGCCCGCCGCACGGCGTCCGCGTCCGCGTGCTCCACCGCGTCGGCGAGGCCGGGGCAGGGCACCTCGGTGACCTCGGCGCCGTCGGCGAAGTCGCGGATCAGTCCGCGCTGGTACGGGCTTCCGGTGGTGGCCGGGGTCGCCCAGATGGCGACCTTGCCGCCGCCCGAGGCGGCGGGCTTGATCGCGGGCACTGTGCCGACGACCGGGATACCGGGCTCAAGCGCGGCGCGCAGGGCGGGGAGGGCGTGCACGGTGGCGGTGTTGCAGCCGACGATCAGCGCGTCGGGCTCCAGGGCCGCGGCCGCGCGCGCCACGGCCAGGGCACGCTCGGTGAGGTCCTCGGGAGTACGGGGACCCCAGGGCATCCCGTCGGGGTCGCTGGAGAGGACCAGATCCGCGTCCGGCCGCAGTCGGCGAACCGCGGCCGCTGCCGGGAGCAGGCCGATTCCGGAGTCCATGAGCGCGATCTTCACCCGGTCACCCTAGCCGACCACCCTTGCGTCCCCGCCGATCTGGGGCAGACTGCGGCGAATGAGCGCCATTGCCTGGATCGCCATGGGTTCGCTGGCCGCCTGGGGGTGGCTGCTGCTGGGTCAGGGGTTCTTCTGGCGTACCGATCAGCGGCTGCCGTCACCGCCCGGCCACGCGCGCGAGGAGCCGGAGGTGTGGCCTCGCGTCGCCGTCGTCGTACCGGCGCGGGACGAGGCGGAGGTGCTGCCGCTGAGCCTTCCGTCCCTCCTCGCGCAGGACTATCCCGGCGAGGCGGAGGTCCTGCTCGTGGACGACGGCAGTACGGACGGCACGGGGAAGCTCGCCGAGGAACTGGCCCAGCGGTACGGCGGACTGCCGCTGACGGTCACGTCCCCGGGCGAGCCGGAGCCGGGCTGGACGGGCAAGCTCTGGGCCCTGCGCCATGGGATCACCCTGGCCCGCACCCGCGGCCCGGACCCCCTGGGCACGGAAGCGTCCGCTCCGCCGGGGCCGGAGCACCGCGGCCCCGGTCTCCACGCGGAGGAGCCGGGACTCCCCTCGACGGGCAGCCCGGAGATCCGCCCGCCCGGGACCCACCCGCCGGACACCCGCGGTCCGAAGCCCGGTGGCCCGGAGGGCCCGCCCCCGGGTTCCGGTGGGGCCGGGCCGTGTCGGCCGGAGTTCCTCCTGCTGACGGACGCGGACATCGCTCATGAGCCGGACAGTCTGCGCCGATTGGTGGAGGCGGCGCTCGCGTGCGAGCTGGATCTGGTCTCCCAGATGGCCAGGCTGCGGGTCGCGAGCGCAGGAGAGCGGCTCGTCGTGCCGGCCTTCGTCTACTTCTTCGCCCAGCTCTATCCGTTCCGCTGGATCAACCGCCGACACCGTCCGCGCGCGACCGCCGCGGCCGGGGGCTGTGTGCTTCTGCGCACCGGGACGGCCGAGCGGGCGCGCGTGCCCGAGTCGATCCGGCAGGCCGTGATCGACGACGTGTCCCTGGCACGTGCCGTACGGCGGGCAGGGGGCCGGATCTGGCTGGGGCTCGCCGAGCGGGTGGACTCCGTCCGCCCCTACCCGCATCTCTCCGACCTCTGGCGGATGGTCTCGCGCAGCGCGTACGCCCAGCTCCGGCACAACCCGCTCGTGCTCGCCGGAACGGTCGTCGGTCTCGCCGTCGTCTATCTGATGCCCCCGGTCGCCCTGGCGGTCGGGCTCTTCGGAGGGGACGCGGCCGCCGGCTGGGCGGGCGGGATCGCGTGGGCGGTGATGGCGGGGACGTACCTTCCCATGCTCCGCTACTACCGGCAGCCCCTCTGGCTCGCGCCCACGCTCCCCCTCACCGCCCTGCTCTACCTCTTCATGACCGTGGATTCGGCGGTGCAGCACTACCGGGGCCGGGGCGCCTCCTGGAAGGGGCGGACCTATGCCCGCCCCGAGGCGGCACCCGACCGCTGACGCGCGGGAGGCGGACGTCTCACTTGACGGCGGGAGTCCAGGTGAGTCCCCAGCCGTAGGCCTCGTCGGCGGTCTGCTGCATGGAGATCCCCGGTGCGTTGACCAGGAAACGGGCCTCGCGCCGCACGACCAGGTCGCCGTCCTCCCTGGTGATGAGCGCCAGCGCGCACGTCCGCGCCGGGACGGTGCACTCGTCGAGCGCGAACTCGATCGGGGCGCCGTCGCGCGGCTGGAGGGTCACGGTCGCGTGCAGGCCGCCGAAGTCGCTCGCGCCCTGATAGATGACCACGAAGAAGAGGAGCCGGCGGAACCGGTCCTTGTGGTCGAGGTTGACGGTGAGGTTCTCGCCCTCGGCGCGGGCGCCCGTGCGGTCGTCCGCGTCGAGCTGGATGTACGGCGGCTCATGGAGCGCGCCGAACCCTTCGAGCGCCTGCACCACACCCTTCGTGCCGTCCGTCAGCTCGTAGAGCACGCACAGGTCGAGATCGAGGTGGCCCGCCGTCGGCACCCCCGCCGCCCGGCGGCGGCCGAGGCCCCAACGTCGGGCGGAAGCACCGTCCGCCTTCTCCGCGCGCAGCTCCCAGTTGAGGTTCACCCGCATCACGCCGCCGGCCGTGCCGACGTCCTTCGTGAGGGAGACCGTCGGGGATTCCTTCGTGAGGGTGACCTTGGTGAGCCGTACGGGCTGCCCGGCGGCGGCCGGCGCGGGCGCCGTCGGAGTCTCGGCGGCCGGCGCCGCGACCACCGCCGCCGCCGGTGCCTGGACGGCGGGCTTCCCGGCTTCCGGCTCCTCGACCGATATGCCGTAGTCCGTGGCGAGCCCCGCGAGGCCGGAGTCGTAGCCCTGCCCCACCGCCCGGAACTTCCAGCCGCCGTCGCGGCGGTAGAGGTCCCCGAGGACGAAGGCGGTCTCGACGGTCGCGTCGGTACTGTCGTAGCGGGCAAGTTCCGCCCCGCCGTCCGCGTCGAGCACCCGTATGGACAGTCCCGGCACGCGGCCGAAGTCGCCGCCGTCCGCCGAGGCCGCGACGACGATCCGCTCGACCTCCGGCTCGACGGCCTCCAGATCCACGACGAGCGCGTCCGTGACGAGGCCGTCGGGGCCTTCCGAGGAGGATTTCCCTTCGTGTCGCACCGCCCCCGAGCCATGCGTCGGTTGGTTGTAGAAAACGAGGTCGGCGTCGGAGCGCACTTTCCCCGACACAAGGAGTAGCGCCGACGCGTCCACGTCCGGCACTCCGTTACCTGAACGCCAGCCCAATTCCAAGCGCACCCCGCGCGCCGACACCGGAACATTGGCCCCTTTAAGCATGAACATGCTCGCCCCCCAACCCGGGTTCCGCGTATCAAGATTTCTTTACGTCAAGCTAATGCCGGACACGACGGCCGCAAGGGCGACCCGTGGGTAACCCCCTCCCCAGCTCGCCTTTTCAAGATCGACGGTCCTTCGAGGCTTCCGAGCGCGACCGTTTTTGCCACGTTCGCTCGCATTGTGGATCGACAGTCGCTCAGAACCCGTCAAACAACCCTCTTATCGGGCTCCCCAACCAGCACATCGTGGGCTTAACTTATGGCCATGACCTCCCCCCGCTCCACCTACGGAGGCGGTTACTACACCGCGCCGTCGTTCCCCGACACCCCGATCTACGACTCCCTGGTCGCGGAGCGGGGCACGCCTCAGATCGCCCCGATCCGAGTGCCTGCCGCGTACGACACCGGCAACAGCTACCTGCCGGCGTTGCCCGCGGCCCTGCCCGCCCTCCCGGCGGCAGCCGGCCCCTCCCCCTCCTACGGCGGCGGCGGTTCGTACGGCTACCCCCAGCCGACGCCGCAGATGGCCCCCGTGCCGCTCCAGCACGCCCCCGCGCCGTACATCCCGCAGCAGCCCGCCGCGCCGCGCGGCTACCCGGGAATGCAGCAGCCACAGCCGCAGCGGCCGATGTCCACGGGGTACGAGGCGATGCGCCCGGCGGCCGCACGGCCCGCCCCGGCGCCCGCGCCGTACCAGGACCCCTACAACCGCCCCTACCAGGGCCAGGGGTACTGACAGACGCGTGCGCGGAGCGACTGGCAGGATGGCTCCATGCCGAATCCTCGTCTGCGCTCCGTCCACATCCACCCGGTCAAGGCGCTGCGCGGCCATGCGCCCGCCGAGGCGGAGGTCGAGCCATGGGGACTGGCCGGTGACCGCCGCTGGTCCGTGGTGGACGCGTCGGGCAAGGTCGTGACCCAACGCCGTCATGCGCGGATGACGTTGGCCTCGGCCGAGCCGCTGCCCGGCGGTGGCATCACGGTGTCCGCGCCCGGCCTGGCCGCGCTGGCGGTCGAGGTGCCACGGCCGTCCTCCACGATCCGCGTGGAGGTCTTCGACACTCCGGTGGAGGCGGTGCCGGCCGGGCCGGCGGCCGACGCGTGGTTCAGCGCGTTCCTGGAGACGGAGGTCCGTCTCGTCCACATGGACGACCCGGCGCGCCGGCGTCCGATCGATCCGGACTACGCCCTGCCCGGGGAGACCGTGAGCTTCGCGGACGGCTATCCGCTCCTCGCCACCACCACCTCCTCGCTCGACGCCCTCAACTCGCTGATCGCCCAGGGGGATCACGCCGACGAGGGTCCGCTGCCGATGAACCGCTTCCGGCCGAACGTGGTCATCGAGGGGACCGCGCCGTGGGCCGAGGACGGCTGGACCCGGCTCGCCATCGGTGAGGTCATGTTCCGGGCGGCCAAGGCCTCCGGTCGCTGCGTCGTGACCACCACCGACCAGCTCACCGGTGAGCGAGGCAAGGAGCCCCTGCGTACGCTCGGGGAGCACCGCAGGCAGGGAAGCAAGCTGGTCTTCGGCCAGAACCTGGTCCCGGAACACCCCGGCACGATCCGCGTCGGCGACGAGGTCAAGTTCCTCGACTGAGCGAACGCGCCCGGAGTCCGGCGCCCCGCACCTCCCACGTCCCTCACGCGGCGTCACAGAGACGTACGCATGCGCGATCGCGTCACACTTCCGCGTCCCGGCAGGCGGGGAACCCGCCCCCGGGTCAGACTCGTTGGGAGACCGGGAACGACGAGGGGGTGTGGCATGCGGGCAGCCATCGGAGTCTGGCGCTGGCGGCGCAACCCCCTGTGCCGGGCCACCGACCTCGTCGAGGCGTGGGTCGCGCTCGCCGCGGTCGCGCTTCTCGTGCTGGCCGTCCCCGCCGCGGGCTGGATCTCCGGCACGCGGACCGACGCCTCCCTCCAGCGCGCGGTCCAGGCCCAGGCCCGGCAGCGGCCCGCCACGACGGCCCGGGTGATCCGGCTCGCCGACACGTCGGCCCCGGGCCTGCAGAGCCCCGAGTCCTCGGGCGAGCAGCCCGCCCGGCGCGCCGTCGTGGCGACCTGGACCGCCCCGGACGGCACGGCCCGGACGGGCACGGTGGCCACCCGGCGTGAACTGTCCGATCCTGGCGACACCTTCCGGCTCTGGACCGACCTCGACAGGCGGCCGGTGAACGCGCCGATGCGGCCCGATACCGCCCGCGCCCACGCGGCCGTCGTCGGGCTGCTCGCGGCGGCCCTGACGGCGGTCTTCGTGGAGGCGGCGAGGAGACTGGTCGTACGCCGGCTCACGCACCAGCGGTACCGGCGTCTGGACCGCGCGTGGGCCAAGACCGGTCCCGACTGGGGCCGTACGGGCGCTGGCAGCTGACCCGTCTACCCGGCGGCGCCGCGCGCGCTACGGTGGGGCATCGGATCAGCAGCACGCATGAGGCGGGGGCAGAACACACCCATGGCACAGGGCACGGTCCAGGTGACGCACACCGGCACATCGCGGTGGCGGCGCCGCACGGGCGAGTACGCCTCCCTCGCCGCGGCCCTGGAGGCGGCCGGCGACGGCGACGTCCTCACCGTCGCCCCCGGCACGTACCGGGAGAACCTCGTCATCCAACGGGCCGTCACCCTGCGGGGCCCCGAGGGCGGGATCGGCTCGGTCCGCATCGCACCCGTGGACGGCGTACCGCTGACCGTCCGGGCGTCGGCGACGGTCCAGGATCTGCATGTGGAGGGGCAGGACTCCGCCGCGCCGGCGCTGCTCGTCGAGGACGGCACCCCCGAGCTGCTCGATCTGCGGATCGTGACCCGGTCGGCCGCCGGCCTGGAGGTCCGGGGCGAGGCTCGTCCCACGGTCCGCCGCTGCACGGTCGACAACCCGGCGGGCGTCGGCATCGCCGTACTCGACGGCGCGGGCGGAGTGTTCGAGGAGTGCGAGATCGTCGCGGCCGGCCAGTCCGGGGTGTCGGTGCGCGGCGGCGCCCATCCGCGCCTGGAGCGCTGCCGGGTCCATCACGCCTCGGGCTCGGGGATCTCCGTGACCGGTGAGGGCAGCGGCCTGGAGGGCATCGGCTGCGAGGTGTACGAGATCAAGGGCGCGGGGCTCCAGATCGCGTCGCGCGCCACCGCGCACCTCACCGACTCCTCGGTGCACCGCACCTCGGCCGACGGCATCACGCTCGACACGGACGCGGTGCTCACCCTCTCCGACTGCGACATCCACGACATTCCCGAGAACGCGGTCGACCTGCGCTCCCGCTCGGTGCTGACGCTGACCCGCTCGACCGTGCGCCGCTTCGGCCGCAACGGGCTCTCGGTGTGGGACCCGGGCACGCGCGTGGACGCCAACCAGTGCGAGATCCACGACAGCACGGGCGACTACCCGGCGGTCTGGATCAGCGACGGCGCGACCGGCGTCCTCGACGCGTGCCGGGTGCACGACGTGCCGGACGCGCTCTTCGTACTCGATCGCGGCTCGCGCGTGGACGTGGTCGACAGCGATCTGTCGCAGGTGCGGAACACGGCGGTGTCGGTCAGCGACGGCGCGACGGCGCAGCTCGACGACTGCCGGATCCGCGAGGCGTCGACCGGCGCCTGGTTCCGGGACCACGGCAGCGGCGGAACGCTCGGAGGGTGCACGATCGACTCCGTGCAGACCGGCGTGATCGTCACCAAGGGTGCGGACCCGACGATCGAGCGTTGCACGGTCACCTCGCCCGCCGAGGCCGGGTTCTACGTGTCCGCGGAGGGGCGGGGTTCCTTCCACGGCTGCCGGGTGACCGGGAGCGGCGGCTACGGCTTCCATGTGATGGACGGCTGCCGTACCACCCTGCGCAAGTGCCGTACGGAGCGGTGTGCCCGCGGCGGGTACGAGTTCCCGGAGGACGGCCCGGTCGCCGAGGACTGCACGAGCGACGAGAGCGCGGTGCGTACGCCTCCGGCCGCCGAGACCGGCACCGTACTGACGGCGACACAGTCGGCGGGGCTGCTCGGCACGGTTCCCCCGCCGCGCTCGCCGGTCGTCACGCCGGTCGTGCCGACGCCCGAGCCGGTTCCCGAGGCTCGCTCCTCGCAGGACGTTCTCGGCGAACTGGACGCGCTGGTGGGCCTGGAGAGCGTCAAGCACGAGGTGCGGACGCTCACGAACATGATCGAGGTCGGGCGCAGACGGCAGGAGGCGGGCCTCAAGGCGGCCTCGGTCCGGCGCCATCTGGTCTTCACCGGGAATCCGGGTACGGGCAAGACGACGGTGGCCCGGCTGTACGGCGAGATCCTCGCCTCGCTCGGGGTCCTGGAACGGGGCCATCTGGTCGAGGTCTCCCGGGTCGACCTGGTCGGCGAGCACATCGGCTCGACCGCGATCCGTACGCAGGAGGCGTTCGACCGGGCGCGCGGGGGCGTGCTCTTCGTCGACGAGGCGTACGCGCTGTCGCCGGAGGACTCCGGGCGGGACTTCGGGCGTGAGGCGATCGACACGCTGGTGAAGCTGATGGAGGACCACCGGGACGCGGTGGTGGTCATCGTCGCCGGGTACACGGCGGAGATGGAGCGCTTCCTGACCGTCAACCCCGGTGTGGCGTCCCGGTTCTCACGGACCATCACCTTCAGCGACTACGTACCGGACGAGCTGGTGCGGATCGTGGAGCAGCAGGCGGACGAGCACGAGTACCGGCTCGCCGACGGCACGGGCGAGGCCCTGCGGAAGTACTTCACCGAGCTGCCGAAGGGACCCGCGTTCGGCAACGGCCGCACGGCCCGGCAGACGTTCGAGTCGATGGTGGAGCGCCACGCGGGCCGGGTCGCCGTGCTCGCCGACGCGAGCACGGACGACCTGACGCTCCTCTATCCGGAGGATCTTCCGGAACTCCCCTGATCCGCCTGCCCGTTCGCGTCGTCCCGTCCGTCGCCGCCGCGCTGGCGCGGCAGTGCGGGCGGCAAGCGGTCCAGGAGCAGGGACCGTTCGGCGGCGAACGCGGGGTCGGCCTGGTAGTCGGAGTGCCCCAGAATCGGTTCGGGCAGAGGGTGTTCGGGGGTGCGGCCGTAGGCGACCGGGTCGAGCAGCGGGGCGTTGTCGACGGCCGGCTTCTCCCCGGAGGCGGACACTCGTACGGGCCCGCCTATGGGGTCGGTGGCCCGGTAGAGGTTGCTCCAGCAGTGGATCGTTCCGTAGAGGGCGCGTAGTGGGGCGGGGCCGAAGTAGGCCGGGAACCAACGCCCGTACAGCCGCTCCAGCGGCGATCCGTACGTCAGCAGCGCGACGCGGCTCCGGGTCACGGGCGGCAGCTGCCAGACGGCGGCCGCGGCGAGCACACTGCCCTGCGAGTGGCCGGAGATGACGAGCCGGCCGCCGGTGTGCCGGGTCCAGGAGCTCATGCGCCAGGTGAGGTCGGGGACCGCCCGTTCGGCGTAACAGGGTGGGGCGAAGGGGTGGGCGGCGCGCGGCCAGAAGGTGCCGACGTCCCAGAGGATGCCGATCGTGCGGCGGGCGGAGGCGTCCTTGTACGCGCGGCGGCCCCAGGTGACGAAGAGGAGGAAGCCGAAGCCGATCATCCAGGAGCCCAGGGCCTGGGCGGTGGCGGCGGTGGACGCGATGGCGGGATGGGCGCCGTCGAACGCCCGGCCGGGGACGTTGCCGCTGGCCCACGCGCCGACCACGGAGCCCGCGCCGAGGAGCAGGGTGGCGCCGGACACCGTACCGACGAGCGCGGGGGCGGCGTCGGTGAGGGCGGCGGTGGCTCGGGTGGCGGCGATCCGTCCCGTACGGACCGGGTCCGGGTCCTGCGTGCCGTAGTCGGCCTCGACGACGGGTCCGAGGCGGCGGGCGGCGCGGGCGGTCCGTACGAGGAGGAGGGCGAGGGGAGCGAGGAGCAGCAGGAGCAGGACGGGGATGACCGACGCCTGCCAGCTGAGGAGCACGGGCGGGGCCACGGTCGAGCCCGCGCCCATACCGGGGGTGGGCCTACCGTCCAGCCAGTCGGCGACGCGCTGGGCCACACCGCCGGACATCACACCGCCCAGCGCGCAGGCGAGCATGGCGACCGCGGGACCGCCGAGGCCGTGCAGTGCGGTGCGCGGATCGTGACGGCGGCGGTGCAGGAGGAAGGCGACCGCGCCCAGGACCACGACCAGGCCCCCTTGGGCGAGCGTCAGGACGCCGAAGGTGGCGTCGCCGGGCAGGGTGCCGCTGGAGCGCCAGCCGGGCCGGGACCAGCCGGCGTGGACCAGGGCGAGGGCGAGCAGCAGGAGGGACGTGCAGGGAAGCCAGGAGACCAGGGCCCGTTCGAGGCGCAGGTCGAGGCGTTTCTCGCTGCGGCCTCGACGGCAGACGACCCAGAGGACGACGGCGGCAAGGACGACGTAGGCCGCCTGGAGGGACCGGCCGAAGGCGTCGAGCAGGATGCCGGAGGCCTCACGGTCGTGGCGGGCGGCGGCGCCGGTGACGGCGGCGGCGACGATCAGGAACCCGACGGCGGTGTGCGCGGCACGCAGGCGGGCGACGAGACGCCGGCCGAACCAGAACCCGGGGCGGCCGAGGGCGGGGCGGACTTCGGGGGCCGGGCTGTCGACATGCGCGTCCTCGGGGTCGGCTCCGGTGTCCTCGGGCCCCGCGTCCGCGTCCTCGGGGTCGGCTTCGGCGTCCCCCGGGTCGGCTTCGGGCTTGGGCGCTTCGGCCGAGTCGGCATAGGCGTCCTCGTCGTAGCCGGTGGGCGGGCGCTGGGCTTCGTACGCGCTCCAGGTCCGGTTGGAGAGGTACCAGAGCAGCCCGACCAGCGCGGCCGGGACCAGGGCGGCGAGCGCGAGCCTGCGTCCCGGCTGCGACCACCAGCCGCCCCGCTCGGCCGAGAGGAAGCCGAGCCACGAACGGTCCTCGGCACACGCGGCCGAGCCCGCGCACTGCCAGGCCGTCAGATCGAGCGCGACCTCACACGCGGCGGCCGTGAGCAGCACCGTGAGGGTGAGCGCCACGAGCCGCACCAGCATCCCGTACGCCCGCACCAGCCGCGGGTGCCCCTTCGTCGGTGGGCGCATCCAGTGGGCGAGGTTGGCGACCATGAACGGCAGGAGCAGCAGCCACAGGGCGCGCGCGCCGTTGCCGGAGGTGAGGTTGGACCAGACGTACGCCTCCGCGACCGGCCGTTCGGCGTAGCGCTCGGGGTGGTCCTCGGCGTCGGCGTCGGCGCTGCGGCGGTGCACGGCGGCGGTCGTGTCGCCGGTGACCCGCACCGTGCGCGGATCGCCCAGCATGTCCTGTGGCGTGGCTCCGCCGACCCCGTGGACGAGGAGTTCGAGCGCCGCGCCGCCGCTCTTCGGGGCGGGTGTGGCAGGGGGCACTTCGGTGTCTCACTCTCTGGGTGGGAGGATTCGACGGCAGGCAACCAGGATCGCGGAAGGCCGTGCGCCGGTGCACGGGCTCTCACGGAATCCGCCCTCCATCCCCCTGTTCCCTTCGGAAGGACCGGTCCCTGTGGTGAGCGACCATCAGAATCTTCTCGCTGAGCAGCGGCGCGCACTCATTCTGGACGAGGTGCGGCGGCGCGGGGGTGTACGCGTCAACGAGCTGACACGGCGGCTCAACGTCTCGGACATGACGATCCGCCGGGACCTGGACGCGCTGGCCCGCCAGGGTGTGGTCGAGAAGGTGCACGGCGGTGCGGTGCCGTCGGTCGAGACCAGTTCGCACGAGCCCGGGTTCGAGGCCAAGTCGGCGCTCGAACTGGGCGCGAAGGAGGAGATCGCCCGGACGGCGGCGCGGATGGTGGCGCCGGGTTCGGCGATCGCGCTCTCGGGCGGTACGACGACGTTCGCGCTGGCCCGGCATCTGCTCGACGTGCCCGATCTGACGGTCGTGACCAACTCGGTCCGGGTTGCCGATGTCTTCCACACCGCGCAGCCGGCCGGCGCGGCGGGCGAGGCGGCACGGCCGGGCGCCGCGACGGTCGTGCTCACGGGCGGGGTGCGGACCCCGTCGGACGCCCTGGTGGGACCGGTGGCCGACCAGGCGATCCGCTCGCTCCACTTCGACGTGCTGTTCCTGGGGGTGCACGGGATCTCGGTGGAGGCGGGGCTCTCGACGCCGAATCTCGCGGAGGCGGAGACCAACCGGCGTCTGATGCGCTCGGCCCGCCGGGTGGTGGTGGTCGCGGACCGCACGAAGTGGGGGACGGTGGGGCTGAGTTCGTTCGCGCGGCTCGGCGAGGTGGGGACGCTGGTGACGGACGCGGGGCTGTCGCCGCAGACCCGGGCGGAGATGGCGGAGCATCTGCCTGACCTGGTGGTGGCCGGCGGGGACCCGGACGAGCACGAGGACCGCACCGGGGGCGCCGTGGACGGGGACTCCACGGGAGGGCGGACGTGAGTCGCTTCCGGGTCGAGCGTGTTTCGGAGCTGCCGGTGGAGGAGGTGTGGCGGCGGCTCACCGACTTCGCGGCGCACGGCCGGCTGGTTCCGCTCACCCGCAGCCGGGTGCTCTCCCCCGGGCCGACGGGGGTGGGGACGCGGTTCGTGGCCCGTACCGGCATCGGGCGTCTCTCCTTCGATGACCCCATGGAGGTCGTGGTCTGGGAACCCCCGGGGCCCGGTCGGCCGGGAAGGTGCCGGCTGGAGAAGCACGGGCGCGTGGTGCTCGGCCGGGCCGTGATCGAGGTGTACGAGCACGCTGGTGGCGGCGCCCGCGCGGTGTGGGTGGAGGAGCTTCGCCTCCGCGGGGTCCCCGGCGCGTTCGATCCCGTACTGGCGCTGGCCGGGCGGAGGGTGTTCGGCCGGGCCGTGGACGGACTGCTGGGCAGCTGACGTTACGTCAGCTAAGGTGTGCGGGCCTCAGATCCCCGCCTCGGGAGGGACGGTCCATGACGCACCGACTCAGGCTCGTGGAGCTCGACTTCGCCGCGACCGCGCCCGTACGGCTGGTGTTCACGGCCGATCTCGCGGCGCGGCCCTCCACCGTGTTCCGCTCGCTCGCGGTGGAACTGGGCTCCATACCCTCCTGGTTCAGGGCGGTCGCGTCCGCGACCCCGACCGGTGGCGGCACCGGTCGCGTGGTCCGGCTGCGGGGCGGGGTCGTGTTCCAGGAGACGATCCTCGCCCACGACCCGGACACCCGCTACGCGTACCGCGTCGACGAGACCAACGCACCGGGCGTCACCGCCATGGTGGAGGACTGGGCCCTCTCCCCCGCCGGCTCGGGCACCAAGGTCCGCTGGACGATGGCGGTCGACGGCACGGCACCGTACCTGTTCGCGATGCGGCTGGCCCGTCCGGGAGTGGGCAGATCCTTCCGCGACGCGATGCGCCGCCTCGACCTGCGGCTCACTCCGGCCAGACACCCGTCGCCAGGAACCGGTCGATAGCGGCGGCGTACGGCGCGATGTCCAGGCCCTGTTCGGCCAGCCAGGCGTCGGAGTAGTACTTGTCGAGGTAGCGGTCGCCCGGGTCGCAGATCAGGGTCACGACGCTGCCCGTGCGGCCCTGTTCGACCATCTCGGCGACGATCTTCAGCGCGCTCCACAGGCCGGTTCCGGTGGAGCCGCCCGCCTTGCGGCCGATGGCGCCCTCCAGGGCGCGCACAGCGGCGACACTCGCGGCGTCGGGGACCTTCATCATCCGGTCGATGGCGCCGGGCACGAAGCTGGGCTCCATCCGGGGTCTGCCGATGCCCTCGATACGCGAGCCGCAGTCGGAGGTCGCTTCGGGGTCGTTCTTGGTCCAGCCGTCGAAGAAGCAGGAGTTCTCCGGGTCGGCGACGCAGATACGGGTGTCGTGCTGCATGTAGTGCACGTACCGGGCGATGGTGGCGGACGTGCCGCCGGTGCCGGCCGTCGCCACGATCCACGCGGGCTCGGGGTACCGCTCCAGCCGCAGCTGCTGGTAGATCGACTCGGCGATGTTGTTGTTGCCGCGCCAGTCGGTGGCCCGCTCGGCGTACGTGAACTGGTCCATGTAGTGGCCGCCGGTCCGCGCGGCGAGGGCGGCGGACTCCTCGTACATCGTGCGGGAGTCGTCGACGAAGTGGCACTGACCGCCGTGGAACTCGATCAGCCGGCACTTCTCGGCGCTCGTCGTGCGGGGCATCACGGCGATGAAGGGCACGCCGATCAGCTTGGCGAAGTACGCCTCGGAGACTGCGGTCGAGCCGCTGGAGGCCTCGATGACGGGCTTGCCGGGCCGGATCCAGCCGTTGCACAGACCGTAGAGGAACAGGGAGCGGGCGAGGCGGTGCTTGAGGCTGCCCGTGGGGTGCGTCGACTCGTCCTTGAGGTAGAGGTCGATGCCCCACGAATCGGGCAGCGGGAAGCGCAGCAGGTGGGTGTCGGCGGAGCGGTTGGCGTCGGCCTGCACCTTCCGGACCGCCTCTTTCAGCCAGGCGCGGTACGCCGGGTCGCTGTGGTCGATGTCGACGGTCGCGACCGCGACCGCGACTCGCGCCGTCTTCTCCGTGGTGCTCACAGGTGCTTCTCCTCGTCCGGCCCAGCAGATCCCCCACTGCCGACGATAACTCTCCCACCTGCACAAACGTTCGCTTTGGGGGTCCATAGTAGTCCCTTGCAGCAGGGGCCTCTGGTGCCGCCGCAGCCCGCCCGGCACACTGGAGGGAACAACCGGTGCGAAGGGGGCGGATCGAGATGGCGGACCGAGAGGCGTCCTGGCCCGAGGCGACGGAGCCCGGGACGGAGAAGCCTGAGTTCACGGCCACGGGCGTACGGATCGAGCGCTGGCCGCGGTCGCTGACCCGGGCGGGCGAGGTCCGGATCGAGGACGGCCGACTGTCACTCTTGACGAGTTACGGCAGCGAGATCGACAGCGCCCCCGTGGCATCGGTGCGGGCAGGGCGCCCCTGGTTCGCGAAACCGGACGAGACGGTCGCGACCGTGAACGGCACACGCTACCGGCTGACCATGGAGCACCCCGCCCGCGGGCCGCGCGACCGGGCGTCCGGGCCCGGGGGTTTCCTCGAAGCGCTGAAGCGGGCGGCCAGGCGTTGACGACGGCGCCGTGGGGCGCCGAGACAACCGGTGACCTGCGGAGGGTCTCCGCGAGTTGCGGGCCGGTCACCACTGGTTCACCCTGGAACCACCTCACTGAGGGTTCACCGGCGGTGACGCTGTGATCCAGCCCGCCGCCCTGCTGTACGCATGTCAGATCCGAATCTTCGTCTTCTTCCGGACCTCAACTTCGGGGAGTCGCAGCCGTGATCAGCGAGCCAAGCAGGCACTGCACGGTGGAGCTCCAGGCCCTGCCGTCGCGGATCGGTCAGGTCCGCAGGATCGTATCGGCGCACCTGCGCTACTGGCATCTCGATGCCTTGATCGACCATGCGGCGCTCGGTGTCACCGAGCTGCTGACCAATGTTCACCGGCACGCACAGCCGGACAAGATGTGCACCGTCGAGATCGAGCTGCTGCTCGATCGCCTCACCGTCTCGGTCCATGACCACGACCCGCGGATACCGAACGTCGACTGCCGGTCGGGGCGCACGACCCCCGACAACGTCGAGGAGTTCGCCACCTCGGGGCGTGGCCTGGCCATCATCGAGGCCGTCAGCGAGAGCTGGGGCATCCGTCCGCACGACAGCGGGAAGATCGTCTGGTTCACCCTGCCGGCGCCCCTGCCCCCGGTCGCCGTGCCGGCCCGCTCGCACGCCGTGTACGGCGCGACCACCGACGGACCCTTCGCAGGCCACACCCGCTTCCGCGGTGCGCACGCCACGAGCCTGGAGGGCGTCCCCTTCGGCGGGCCCCAGGCACCGGCCCGCACCCCGGCGGTCGCCCGCTCGGCCCTGGCGGGCTGAGCGGACGACGCCCCCGTCTCCGTAGACCTTGACGGCGTCCACGAGCAGGGCGGCGGTACGGACGGCACGCGGGAGGGTTCTGGGGAGGTGCCCGTCATGGCGCCCGCCCTCGGGCCCGGTGGCGCGGCCGAAGTGCTCCTCAAGGACCGTCAGCCGGCGCCAGTACTCGTCCTCGTCGATGTCGCCCGCCGCGAACCGGTGGCGAGGAGGGCGATCGGCGACCGCTCGTCGCAGGCGGGACGGGGTCCGGGGCCGCGCCTGCCGCGCCATCCGGTGCGGCGCACCACGGCGAACACGGCGAACACGGCCGGCGGTTTCGTCCGTACGACGGGGGAGTACGGAGTCTCCCGCCGGGCGCTCACGCTTCTGTACCTACTGGTATGTACACTCGCCGTATGACGACGCCCGAGCGACTGATCGAGGCCACCCGCGAGCTGCTCTGGGAGCGCGGATACGTGGGGACGAGCCCCAAGGCGATCCAGCAGGCCGCCGGCGCGGGCCAGGGCAGCATGTACCACCACTTCGCCGGGAAGCCAGATCTGGCGCTGGCCGCGATCCGCCGCACGGCCGAGGAGATGCGGGCGTCGGCCGAGTCGGTCCTGAGTGGCGGAGGAACGGCGTGCGCGCGCGTGGAGGCGTATCTGCTGCGCGAGCGCGAGGTGTTGCGCGGCTGCCCCGTCGGCCGTCTGACGATGGACCCGGACGTCATGCGGAGCGAGGAACTGCGCGCCCCGGTCGACGAGACCCTCGACTGGCTGCGGGGCCGGCTGGCCGGGATCGTCCGGGAGGGGCTGGACAGCGGGGAGTTGACGGGCCCCCTGGACCCGGCCGAGCTGGCGGCGACGATCGTGGCGACCGTGCAGGGCGGCTACGTCCTGGCCCGCGCCTCCGGCTCCCCCGCCGCCTTCGACGCGGCGACGCGAGGCCTGCTCGCGCTGCTGTCACCCCGTACGGCCTGAGCACACCCGGCCTGAACACGCCCGGCCCGAGCACGTACCTCCTCCGCACCCGCCCCTCCCGAGCGGACCAGAGAACCGGAGAGTCCCGATGCATGCCATGCAGTACGAGATCACGCTCCCCGCCGACTACGACATGGAGATCATCCGCAGGCGGGTCGCGACAAGGGGGCATCTGCTGGACGGCTTCCCCGGGCTCGGCCTCAAGGCGTATCTGATCCGCGAGCGCGCGGACGGGTCGCCGGTCGACCAGTACGCGCCGTTCTATCTCTGGGCGACGCCGGAAGGCATGAACTCGTTCCTCTGGGGCCCCGGTTTCCAGGGCATCGTGAACGACTTCGGACGGCCCGTGGTGCAGCACTGGACAGGGCTCGCGTACGAGGAGGGGCCGGCGTCCTCGGCCGCGCCGCACACCGCGACGCGCCGCAAGGAGCGACTCGGGGACTCCACCGCGCCGGGTGACGCCGTGGCGGAGGCATGCGACCGGCACGCGCGCGCGGCGGGCGGGGACGGCGTGGTGGCGAGCGCGCTCGCCATCGACCCGCGCCACTGGGAGCTGCTCTTCTTCACGCTCTGGGCGGAGGGAGCCGAGCCGCAGGAGGGTGCGGACGACCGTTTCCAGGTGCTGCACATGTCCGCGCCGGAGAGGGCGTCGCTGGCCGGCCGACCGGAATGAGGGGTCGGGCGGCCGCCGGCGCGCAGGTCAGACGGCCGGCCGGCCCAAGGCCGCCAGGGGGTCGTCCAGGACCGGCTGCCAGGCCAGCTCCGCCGCGCCCACCAGGCTGTTGTGGTCGAGGGTGCAGGCGAGGATCGGCACACCGCCGCTGCGCCCCCACAGGCTGCGGTCGGCGACGACCGCGCGCAGGCGGTCCGGGTCCGCGTCGAGCAGTTCGCGGTGCAGGCCGCCGAGGATGATCCGGTCGGGGTTGAGGATGTTCACCAGGCCCGCGAGGCCCAGCCCCAGACGGTCGATCAGCTCCTCCGTGGCGGCGCGCACCCCCGGGTCGTCGGGGCTGGTGCGGAGCAGGTCGCGGGACTGCTGCAGCAGTGACACCTCCGGCCCCGGGGCGCGACCCGCCACGGTGAGGAAGGCGAGGGGGTCGGTCTCCACGTCGAGGCAGCCGCGGCTGCCGCAGTGACAGGGGCGGCCCTCGGGGTTGACCGTGACGTGCCCGACCTCCAGGGCGAGGCCCGAACTGCCCGTGTGCAGCCGCCCGTCGAGGACGAGGGCGCCGCCGACGCCCCGGTGGCCGGTGGCCACGCACAGGAGGTCCCTGGCCCCGCGTCCGGCGCCGTGCCGGTGCTCGGCGAGGGCGGCGAGGTTGACGTCGTTACCGGTGAAGGCGGGGCCTTCGATGCCCGCGGCCCGTACGCGTTCGGCGAAGATCTCGCGTACCGGCGCTCCGGCGGGCCAGGCGAGGTGGAGCGGGTTGAGGGCGGTGCCCTCGGGTTCGGCGACCGCCGAGGGGGCGGCGAGACCGGCTCCCACACAGCGGCGCCCGCTCTCGCGGAGCAGGGCGGCGCCCGCGTCGACGACGGCGCCGAGGACCTGCGCGGGGTCGGCGGAGACGGTGACACAGCCGGGCGCGGTGGCGACGATCGTGCCGCCGAGCCCGACGAGCGCGGCGCGGAAGCCGTCGGCATGGACCTGGGCGGCGAGGGCGACGGGGCCCTTCTCGTCGACGGCGAGCCGGTGCGAGGGGCGGCCCTGGGATCCGGCGGCGGCGCCTGGGTTGGAGTCGACGCGGATGAGGCCGAGGGCTTCGAGTTCGGCGGCGACGGCGCCTGCCGTGGCGCGGGTGACGCCCAGTTCGGCGGTGAGCACGGCGCGGGTCGGTGCACGGCCCGTATGCACCAGTTCCAGCGCGGGCCCGAGCGCGCCGCGCCCTCTGTCCAGCCGTGTCTTGGTCGTGGTCGCCTTGCCGTTCATGTGGGCGAGTCTCCCATGATCGGGCGGTGCACCCGTTTGCGCGGTCCGAGGGCGGGTAGCGGCGCGGCGGAACAGGGAGGTGCCATGACGCGCACCGCGACGACGGCCCGTGTGCGGGAGCTGCTGGAGGACGAGAGTTCCCGGACGTACGCGCAGGAGGCCGGCATACGGCTGAAGGACACCCCCCAGCCGTTGTACCAGCTGCTGGTCCTTGCCCATCTGCTGAGCGCCAGGATCCGCGCGGCGACGGCCGTCGCGGCGGCCGAGGCCCTCTTCGAGGCCGGGATGCGCACCCCGCGGAGGATGCGGGAGGCGACCTGGCAGCAGCGGGTGGACGCCCTGGGCGAGGGCGGCTACCGCCGGTACGACGAGCGGACGGCGACACAGCTCGGCGAGGAGGCGGAGCTGGTCCTGGAGAAGTACGGCGGTGATCTGCGCAGGATGCGGGAGGCGGCGCACGGCGACGCGGACGCCTTGCGCGAGGCGCTCCAGGAGATGCCCGGTATCGGCCCCGCGGGCGCGGACATCTTCCTCCGCGAGGCGCAGGGAATCTGGCCGGAACTGGCGCCCTACCTCGACGATCGCGTCCTGGAGGGCGCTCGCCGCACGGGTCTGCCCACCGACCCCGCAGCCCTTGCCCGACTGGTGCCTCGTGAGGAGCTTCCGACCGTGGCGGCGGCCCTGGTCCGCGCCTCGGCGGGCAGGGCATCCGACAGCACGCCCTGATCGCCCTGGCACCTGATCACCCAGATCACCCTGATCATCCAGATCACCCTGGTCACCTGATCACCCTGATCAACCCGATCAGGGTGATCAGCCTCGTCACGGACCGAGGGTGGCGGGGGTCGGGGAAGGCGGGCGCTCTCGCGTGGGCTCCGGTTGAAATCCGTACCGGCGGACCCCTATCCTGAGTTTGTGCCGCTACTAAACAAAGTACGGACGGCCGTTCCGGGGGGACCTGGCGGAGACACCGCCCCCTCCCTGTCCCGCCTCCGCACCGCCCTCACCCTCTTCTTCGCCCTCGACGGCTTCCTCTTCGCCGGCTGGGTCGTCCGCATCCCGGCCATCAAGCAGCAGACCGGGGCCTCCGCCAGCGACCTCGGTCTCGCGCTTCTCGGGGTGTCCGCGGGAGCCGTGGTCACCATGACCCTGACCGGGCGGCTCTGCCGACGCCACGGCAGCCACGCCGTCACCGTCGCCACCGCCGTCCTGCTCTCCCTCTCCATCGCCCTGCCCGCGCTCACCCGCTCCCCGCTCTCCCTCGGCCTCGTGCTGCTCGTCTTCGGCGCGGCGTACGGCGGTATCAACGTGGCCATGAACAGTGCCGCCGTCGACCTCGTCGCGGCTCTGCGCCGCCCCGTGATGCCCTCCCTCCACGCGGCGTTCAGCCTCGGCGGAATGCTCGGCGCGGGTCTCGGCGGACTCGTGGCCGGGAGCCTGTCCCCCGCCACGCATCTCCTCGGCCTGACGGTCGTCGGGCTTCTCCTGACGGCCGCGGCCGGTCCCGTGCTGCTCCGCCACCCCTCCCCCGCACCGCCGGAGGCGACCCCGGCCGCCGGCCGGACCCGGAGCAGGGCAGGCTCGCGCGGGCTGGTCGTCGTCTTCGGAGTGATCGCGCTCTGCACGGCGTACGGCGAGGGCGCCCTGGCCGACTGGGGCGCGCTCCACCTGGAGCAGGACCTCGGCGCGCACCCAGGCGTCGCCGCGGCCGGCTATGCGCTCTTCGCGCTGACGATGACCGTCGGCCGGCTGTCCGGCACCGCGCTGCTCGAACGGCTCGGCCAGACCCGCACCCTCGTCGCGGGCGGGGCGACGGCCGCCGCCGGCATGCTGCTCGGAGCACTCGCCCCCAGCGTCTGGGCCGCCCTGCTCGGCTTCGCGGTGACCGGGCTCGGCCTGGCCAACATCTTCCCCGTCGCCGTGGCTCGGGCGGGCGCGCTCGCCGGTCCGAGCGGGGTCGCCACGGCCTCCACCCTCGGCTACGGCGGCATGCTGCTCGGCCCGCCCTCCATCGGCTTCCTGGCCGACTGGTTCTCTCTTCCCGTCGCCCTCACCACGGTCGCCGTCCTCGCCGCCGGCGCCGCGGTGATCGGCTACGCGGCCCGGAACGCCCAGGGCTCGACGCCCGGTTGACACGACGGGTCGAGGAGAGAGGCCGAGGAGTCGGTCGGGCAACCCGAGCGAACACCCTGCCCCGGTCCGGAGCCCGGGGCAGAATCCGCCTCATGCGGATCATGACGACAGACGAGCACATCGGGGCACTGGACACGGCGGGCCGGATGCTGGCGGACGCCGCGGCCGAGGCGGGGACGGACGCGGAGGTGCCGACCTGTCCGGGCTGGCGGGTACGGGACCTCCTGCGACACACGACGATGGTGCACCGCTGGGCGACGGGTTTCGTCGTCGAGGGGTACACCTCCTACCACCCCGACGGCGGCGAGCCCGATCTCGACGGCGAGGCCCTCCTCGCCCACTTCCGTGAGGGACACACCCGACTCGTCGACGCCCTGCGGGCGGCGCCCGGGTCGCTGGAGTGCTGGACGTTCATGCCGGCGCCCTCCCCGCTGGCCTTCTGGGCGCGGCGGCAGGCGCACGAGACGGCCGTGCACCGCGCGGACGCCGAGTCCGCCCTGCCCCTGTCCGCCCTGCCGCTGTCCGGGCGCCCCGGGCCGGTGGACCCCGCGCTCGCAGCGGACGGGATCGACGAGCTGCTGCTCGCCTTCCACTCCCGTGAGCGCAGCCGGGTACGCACGCCGGAGCCGCGGATCCTGAGCGTCCGCGCCACGGACACCGGTGACGTGTGGACCGTACGGCTGTCGCCGGAGCCGCCACGCGCGGAGCGAGGCACGGAGGATCCCGGGATCACCGCGGACTGCGAGCTGAGCGGACCCGCAGAGCGGCTCTACCTGACGCTCTGGAACCGACTCCCCGAGGGTGCCGTGAGCATGGCGGGCGACGCGTCGCTCGCCCGGCTCTGGCGCGAGAAGTCGGCGATCACCTGATCGTGACGGCCCGGCGACGCGTCCGGCCCCGGTACGGCGCTGGTCAGCCCAGCTTAGCCGGGGCACACCAGGCCCGACTCGTAGGCCGGCACGACCAGTTGGGCGCGGTCGCGGGCGCCGGGCTTCACCATGGTGCGGCTCACGTGCGTCTTCGCGGTCAGCGGGCTGACCACGAGGCGCCGGGCGATCTCCTGCGGGCTCCCCCGTCACCTCGATGTCCGGCTTGGCGTGGCCATCCCGCGTACTCCCGCCGGAGTACGGACCCCCCTCCGTCTACCGGCCTGCGTGCCGCCGCTCGCGCGCGGCACACGGCGTCCGGCGGCTACGGGCGGGGCAGGAGGCCGATGTCGCGGCCCAGGCGGGCGGCTGCTGCGGCGAAGAAGGTTTCGCGGTCCTCGACGACCCGGTTGAACTGGCCGAACACCTCGAAGGACACCAGTCCGAAGAGCTGTGACCAGACGGCGACCATGGCGACGGCGAGGGCGGGCGGAAGATCGGGGGCGAAGTCGGCGGCCATCCGCTCCGCCTCGGGGCGCAGACCCTCGGGGACCGGCGGCGGGGCGATGCCGTCGGCGGTGTAGGCATCGCGGACGATGCCGATCAGGACGAGGGCGACGCGCGAGGCGGGGCCGATGGTGTCCTGCGGGGCGGAGTATCCGGGGACCGGGGATCCGTAGATCAGGGCGTACTCGTGGGGATGGGCGAGCGCCCAGGTACGGACGGCCCGGCAGACGGCCGTCCAGCGGGCGAGGTGGTCCACCCTTCGGGGACCCGGAGCGCCGAGGGCCTGCTCGGCAGCGGTGCCGACGGCGTCGTACGCGTCGACGATGAGGGCGGTGAGGAGGTCGTCGCGGCTGGGGAAGTACCGGTAGAGCGCGGACGACACCATGCCGACCTCGCGGGCGACGGCGCGCAGGGAGAGCTTGGCGGCGCCTTCGGCCGCGAGCTGCCTCCGGGCCTCGTCCTTGATGGCGGCGGTGATCTCGATCCGGGCGCGGGCGCGGGCTCCTTGGACGCTGGTCATGGAGGTCAGTGTGCCACCATTCGGAGCACTGCACCGAAACGAGAGCAGCGCACCAATACGAGAGCGGTGATCTTGCTTTGGAGCGCCACTCCGTGCACACTGATCTCAAGCGAGAGCAGTGCTCACGGTTTCACTTGGAGGATGCGATGTCCGCTCAGCCCCACACCCATGTCATGAAGCCCGGCTGGTTCACGGTGAACGTGATGAACCGGAGCGTCGCCTGGCTGACCCGCCGCGGCATCAGCGTCTGGGGCTCCCGCGTCCTCGCCGTCCGGGGCCGCAAGAGCGGCGAGTGGCGCACCACCCCCGTCAACCTGCTGACCCTGGACGGCTCCGAGTACCTGGTGGCGCCGCGCGGCCACGTCCAGTGGACCCGCAACATGCGCGCGGCCGGCGGCGGCGAGCTGCGCCTGGGCAAGCACGTCCAGCCCTTCGCCGCCGTCGAGCTGACCGACGACGAGAAGCCCGCACTGCTCCGCGCCTACCTGAAGCGGTGGAAGGCGGAGGTCGGCATCTTCTTCGGCGGGGTCGGCCCGGACTCCACGGACGCCGAACTGCTCGCGATCGCCCCCAAGCACCCGGTCTTCCGGATCACTCCGACCGTGTGACCCCGGAGTCCGTCGTATCCGTGGAGTGCGCCGTATCCCCGGAGCCCGTCGTAGCCGTGGAGTGCGCCGTGTCCGTGGAGTCCTTCGCGTCCGTCGAACCGGTCGCGGCCGCCCCGTCCGTCGCGGCCGCCCCGTCCGTCGAACCCGTCGCGGCCGCCCCGTCCGTCGAACCGCCTGAGCCCGACGCGTCGGCGGAGCCCGCCGTACCCGACCCGTCCGGCAGCTCGTCCGGTCCCGGCGTACCGTCCGCTGCCATGCCCTCCGGGCCGTCCGGCAGCTCATCCGGAGCCGCCGACGGCGCGGACCGCGCGACTCCCCGCAGCGTCGTCCCGTCCATCGGTCCCATCCGGCGGTCCAGGACGTCCAGCGCCCGTCGCGCGATCCCGTTCGAGCGCACCAGACCGGCGAGCGTGGTCGAGCCCCGGGTGATGTCCGTGAACGCGTTCCAGGCCGGACGCAGACCCGTGATCGTCGCGTGCAGCAGCCCCGGCCGGCGCTCGAACAGCGCGAGCATCCGCCGCCCGACGGCCATCTCGACGCCCAGGCCGGCCTTGATGGCGAAGGCGTAGTTCAGCGCCTGACGCCGCGCGTCGACGGCGTCGTTCGCCTCGGCGATCCGTACCGCCCACTCCCCCGCGAGCCGGCCCGAACGCAGCGCGAAGGAGATGCCCTCCCGCGTCCACGGCTCCAGCAGGCCGGCTGCGTCACCGCAGACGAGCACGCGGCCGCGCGACAGCGGCGAGTCGTCGCTCCGGCAGCGCGTCAGGTGCCCGGAAGAGATCTCCGGCTCGAAGCCCGCGAGCCCGAGCCGGGCGATGAAGTCCTCCAGATAACGCTTGGTGGCGGCGCCCTCGCCGCGCGCCGAGATGACGCCCACGGTGAGGGTCTCGCCCTTGGGGAACACCCAGCCGTAGCTGCCGGGCATCGGACCCCAGTCGATCAGGACCCTCCCCTTCCAGTCCTCGGCCACCGACGGCGGAACCGGGATCTCCGCCTCCAGGCCGAGGTCCACCTGGTCGAGCTTCACCCCGACGTGGGCTCCTATCCGGCCCGCGCTGCCGTCCGCTCCGACGACCGCCCTGGCCAGCACCGTCTCGCCGTCCGCGAGCACGATGGCGACCGTGCGCCGGTCGGGCACGGCCGGGCCGTGCTGCTCGACCCGGGAGACGGTGGCGCCCGTACGGAGCTCCGCTCCCGCCTTCTGCGCCTGCTCGACGAGACCGGCGTCGAACTCGGGCCGGTTGATCAGCCCGAAGAGCATCCGGCGCGAACGGCGCGTCCGGGCGAACCGGCCGTTCAGGGAGAAGGTGACGGCGTGCACCCGGTCCTGCAGGGGCAGTTCGAAGCCGGGCGGCAGCGCGTCCCGCGAGGGGCCGATGATGCCACCGCCGCAGGTCTTGTACCGCGGCAGTTCGGCTTTCTCCAGAAGCAGCACCCGGCGGCCGGCGACCGCGGCCGCGTACGCCGCCGACGCGCCCGCCGGGCCGGCGCCGACGACCACCACGTCCCACACGGTCGCGGCCTTCTCCGACTCTTCCGCGCGTACCTCTTCGGCGTCTGCGTTCTCGCTGCTCACGATGGGCTTCTGCTCCTGATCCGGACGTTGATCCAACTCTTCGGGCATCCTACGGCGCCGCCCCCGGGGGCCCGCGCCGTAGGATCGGCGATACGTTCGCCGTACAACCGACATACGGCAACATCCTGACAACGTCGCACCCACCAGGAGCGTGCCCATGACCGCGAATCCGATCGCCGAGACCGTCGCAGAGCTGATGCCCCGTGCCAAGGCGGAGCTCACGGAGCTCGTGGCCTTCGAATCGGTGGCGGACGAGGCCGTGGCTCCGCGGAGCGAGTGCGAGGGCGCGGCGAACTGGGTGGCGGACGCGCTGCGCGGCGAGGGCTTCCAGGACGTGGCCCTGCTGGACACCCCTGACGGTTCCCAGTCGGTGTACGGCATACTCCCCGGCCCGGCCGGCGCACCGACCGTCCTCCTGTACGCGCACTACGACGTACAGCCGAAGCTGGACGAGTCGGCGTGGGTCACCCCGCCGTTCGTCCTGACGGAGCGGGACGGCCGCTGGTACGGGCGGGGCGCGGCCGACTGCAAGGGCGGGTTCATCATGCACCTGCTCGCGCTGCGCGCCCTGAAGGCGAACGGCGGTGTGCCCGTCACGGTCAAGATGATCGTGGAGGGTTCGGAGGAGCAGGGCACGGGCGGTCTGGAACGGTACGCGGAGGCGCACCCCGAACTCCTCACCTCCGACGCCATCGTGATCGGCGACACCGGCAATTTCCGGCTCGGTCTGCCGACGGTCACCGCGACCCTGCGCGGCATGACGATGATCCGCGTCCAGATCGACACCCTCGAAGGCAACCTGCACTCCGGCATGTTCGGCGGCGCCGCGCCGGACGCGCTGGCCGCGCTGATCCGCGTTCTGGACACGCTGCGCGCGGAGGACGGTTCCACGGTCATCGACGGTCTGCCGGCGGACGCGGTGTGGGAGGGCCTGCAGTACCCGGAGGACGACTTCCGCGCGGACGCGAAGGTTCTGGCGGGCGTCGGCCTGCCGGGCAACGGCACGGTGGCCGACCGTATCTGGGCCCGTCCGGCCGTCACCGTCATCGGCATCGACTGCCACCCGGTGGCGGGCGCGACCCCGTCGATCCCGTCGACGGCACGGGCTCAGATCAGCCTGCGCGTGCCGCCGGGCCAGGACGCGGCCGAGGCGACGAAGCTGCTGTACGCGCACATCGAGAAGCGTGTGCCGTGGAACGCCCGGGTCTCCTTCGAGCAGGTCGGCCAGGGCCAGGCGTTCCGGGCTGACGTGACCAGCCCGGCCTACGTCTCGATGGCGGAGGCGATGGCGGTGGCGTACCCCGGGCAGGAGATGCAGTCCTCCGGCATGGGCGGCTCGATTCCGCTCTGCAACACGCTTGCCTCGCTCTACCCCGAGGCGGAGATCCTGCTCATCGGTCTGAGCGAGCCGGAGGCGCAGATCCACGCGGTGAACGAGTCGGTGTCGCCGGAGGAGCTGGAGCGCCTCGCGGTGGCGGAGGCGCACTTCCTGGTGAATTACGCCCGCTCGAAGCAGGGTTAAGCGTTCGGCGAAGCTCGCCGAGCGCGTAGAACCATACGGCGGACCTGCGCGGATACGTAGGTCCGCCGTATGGACTTCAGCGAGAGCACGCCCCGGCTGCACATGCTGCACTTCTCCATCGGCCTGGGGGCACCTCCCAGCGGTAGCCTGGGGACTACCTGTGGCGGGACGACGAGGAGTTGACCCTGATCGACGCCGGATGGGTGGACTCGGCGGACGAGATCGAGACGGCGATACGGGTACAAGTCCGTGGAACGGCGCCCCGTTGGCCGCGCACGGGTTCGCGGAAACGGCGCCCGGCGCCCGCGGGCGCCCGACGCCAGGGTGCGCGCCCGCGAACGGCGCCCGGCGGCCTGGTGCGTGCCCGCGAAGGGGTCCGGCGGGGTCCGGGGCCCTGGGGTCCGGCGGTCGCGTCAGCCGACGGGGACGCCGGCCTCCAGGTTGAGCACCGTGCCTCTCTCGCGGGCACGGAGGGCCCAGCGGAGGCGGCGGTAGCGGACCGGCGGCAGCAGTTCGGCGGCCTCGTCCTCCGTCACGAACCGCCAGCCGCGCAGCTCGGCGCCGGGGAGCAGGAGTCGGTCCGCCTCGGCCGTGGAGAGCAGACCGCCGTCGAAGAGGAGGCGCAGGCCGCCGTAGCCGGGCGGCTGCGGGCGTTCCCAGTCGACGAGCAGCAGCCGCGGTACGACATCGAGTTCTATCCCTATCTCCTCGGCGACCTCGCGCATCCCGGCGCGGGCGGGTGGCTCGCCGGGTTCGACGACACCGCCGGGGAACTCCCAACCGGGCTTGTAGGTGGGGTCGACGAGCAGAAACCGGTCGTGCTCGTCGAAGAGGAGTACGCCCGCGGCCAGTGTCTCGCCGGTGGGTTCGGGGGTCTGCACGATGCCGCAGGGGGCGGCGAGGCCGGCGCGCATGGCCTCGACGACGGCGGCCGCGGTCTCGGCGGGCGTGAGCGTCGTGTTGTCGACGGTGAAGGCGTCGGCGGAGAGCCAGTCCAGGGCGGTGCGGAAGGGTTCGACGTGGTCGTGGCACCACTGGCGGGCGCGCTCGGCGCTCTCCCGGTCGTCGTCCTGCGGCGAGCGACCGTCGATCCGGGTCCGCAGGATCGTTTCATCTTGGACGAGCACCACATGGCGCACCTCGATCCGCCGCGCCGCCAGACCGCCGAAGATCTCGTCGCGGTACTCCTGCCGCGTCAGCGTCATCGGAACGACGAGGACACCGCCCACCTCGGCGAGCAGGGCCGCGGCCGTGTCGACGACCATGCGGCGCCAGATCGGCAGGTCCTGGAAGTCGTCGACCTCGTCGAGCCGCTTCCGCGGGAGCAGTCGGCACAGCCCACCGCCGGTGAGCTCGGGGTCGTACAGTGTGCTGTTCGGGATCAGCTCGACCAGCTCGCGCGCGGTGCTGGACTTGCCCGCGCCGAACGCACCGTTGATCCAGACGATCACGATTCCCCCTCTTCGGTAGCCCACAGTGGCTTGCCCGCAACACCCTGCCATGGAAACCCCCGCGCGAACGGGCGTGCGGGCCTCCGCGTAACACTTCGGCACGGACTCTCGTTGGACCGGCGAGGCAAGGGGGTGCGGAGTTGAGCCGTACGGTATTGCAGAGGTTTCCCGCGGGAGGTCCACGGGGCAGCTGGCCCGCCGAGGAGTTCGCGAGCGCACGCCGCGACGAGGGGCTCCCGGCGGAGGTCGTGATGGACCTGGATTCGGACACGTTTCTGGTGATCGTGGAGCAGAGGGCGCCGGAGAGGGTGAGACCGGCGCATCTGGTGGAGGCCGTGGTGAGGGCGGGCACGCCGACCAGGGCCGCACCGGCGTCACCGCCCACGGCGGCTGCCGGGAGCACGGCGGGAACGGCTGTGGGGAGGATCTGACGGCGCGTGGAGCGTGGCTTCCGGCCGCGCGCGGTGCTCGGACGCGCCGCCTGCGGCGCTCGTACCGTGCTCGGTCCGGGCCGCGCGTCAGGCCACTTTGCGGGCCGCCGCCTGCGGCGCTCGTACCATGCTCGGTCCAGCCCGCGCGTCAGGCCACTTTGCGGGCCGCCGCCGCGGCGCCGAGCAGGCCGGCGTCCGTTCCCGTGAGCGCCGGGACGACGGCGAGGTCCCGGACGAAGGACAGCGTCGCGTACTCCCGCAGGCTGCGCCGCAGTGGCGCGAAGAGCACGTCGCCCGCGCCCGCCACACCGCCGCCCACGACGGCGATGTCGATCTCGACGAGGGTCGCCGTGGCGGCGATACCCGCGGCCAACGCCCGCGCGGCACGCTCGAACGACGCGACGGCGATCGGTTCCCCCGCCTGCGCGGCCGCAGCCACCGCAGCGGCGGAGCCGTCGCCGTCCGGGCCCGGCCGCCAGCCGTTCTCCAGGGCCCGGCGGGCGATCTGCGGCCCGCTGGCGATGCGTTCGACGCAGCCACGGCCGCCGCAGGCGCACGGGTCCCCGTCCAGGTCGACGCTGATGTGACCGATGTGGCCCGCGTTGCCGGTGGGGCCGGGGTGTACCCGACCGTCGAGCACCAGACCGCCGCCGACACCCGTCGAGACGACCAGGCAGAGCGCGTTGTCGTGGCCGCGGGCGGCGCCCTGCCAGTGCTCGGCCGCCGTCATGGCGACGCCGTCGCCGACGAGCGTCACGGGCCGTCCACCGGTCACCCGGTGAACGCGCTCGACCAGCGGAAAGCCGCGCCAGCCGGGGACGTTGACCGGACTGACCGTGCCCGCAGAGGCGTCCACGGGGCCCGCGCTGCCGATGCCTACCGCGTGCACCTCGTCCCACAGCGGCGAGGCCGCCAGATCCGAGAGCACCGCCTCGACCGCACGCATCACCGTCTCGCCGTCCTCCCGCGCCGGAGTGGGCCGCTGCGCCCGTACGAGAACGCCGCCGGCGCCGTCCACCAGCGCACCGGCGATCTTGGTGCCGCCGAAGTCCAGGGCGGCAACGAGGTCAGTCTGCATGTGCGCGGTGTCTCCAGAGGGGCGAGAGGGTGCAGATCGCTGTGACGTACAGTCTCCCGCGCTCTGACAACGTTGTCCAGGGCCTATGCTCGGACGAGACAGAGACGAGACCGAGGAGATTCGCGCACTGTGGCCGACACCGCCCGCCGCCCCGAGCACCGTTACGGCAATCGGCCCACGATGAAGGACGTCGCCGCGCGGGCCGGCGTCGGGCTCAAGACGGTCTCCCGCGTCGTCAACGGCGAACCCGGGGTCACTCCCGACACCGAGCGCCGGGTGCAGGAGGCCATCGACTCGCTCGGCTTCCGGCGCAACGACAGCGCGCGCGTGCTGCGCAAAGGCCGTACCGCCTCCGTGGGTCTGGTCCTCGAAGACCTCGCCGACCCGTTCTACGGCCCGCTCAGCCGCGCCGTGGAGGAGGTCGCCCGAGCCCACGGGGCCCTGCTCATCAACGGTTCCAGCGCGGAGGACCCGGAGCGTGAGCAGGAGCTGGCCCTCGCACTGTGCGCGCGGCGGGTCGACGGACTGATCGTCATCCCGGCCGGTACGGACCACCGTTACCTCGAACCGGAGATCAAGGCGGGTGTCGCCACGGTCTTCGTGGACCGCCCTGCGGGGAGCATCGACGCCGACGTCGTCCTGTCGGACAGCTTCGGGGGCTCGCGCGAGGGCGTGGCCCATCTGATCGCGCACGGGCACCGCCGGATCGGCTTCGTCGGCGACCAGCCCCGCATCCACACGGCGACGGAGCGCCTGCGCGGATACCGGTCGGCGATGGAGGACGCGGGGCTCGACGTCGACCCCTCGTGGGTCTCGCTGGGGCCGACCGCCCCCGACCGGGTCCGGGCGGCGGTGACCGCGATGGTCTCCGGCCCGGAGCCGGTGACGGCGCTCTTCGCGGGCAACAACCGGGTCACGGTCACGGCGGTCCGCACCCTGGCCGATCGCGACCGTCCGGTGGCCCTCGTGGGCTTCGACGACATCGAACTGGCCGATCTCCTCGGCATCACCGTGATCGCCCAGGACGCGGCGGCCCTGGGCCGCACGGCGGCGGAGCGGCTCTTCCGCCGCCTCGACGGCTTCGACGACGAGCCGACCCGTGTCGTCCTGGACACCCGGCTGATCCCGCGCGGCTCCGGCGAGATCCCGCCGCCGCCCGCGTAGCCAGGACCCGGGCAGAGCCGGCCCCCCGGTGGAGCCGGGGCGTGCGGACGGTGACGTTCCGCGGACGGCGGGGCTCCGCCGCACCCCGCGCGGCGGGCGGGCGCCGACGGACCGGCCTTGCCCAGGCGCCTGAACACCTGGTCGCCCCGCCGTCCGTACGCGTGCGATGAACGCGTACGAGAACGGGGCGGGGTCACTCGTCACCGGGGGGTGCGCGAACGGCTCGGGGTTACTGCGCCGTCGCCGTGAGGTCGCCGCGGCGCGGGGCGGCGAAGCGGTCCAGGTCGGCGCGGGACAGGCCCGTGAGGGCGTCGACCTCGGCGGTGTCCAGGGCGCCGCAGTCGATGCCGCGCAGGAGGTAGGAGCTGAGCGCCTTGGCCGTGGCGGGCTCGTCCATGACGTCGCCGCCGGCGTGGTTGGCGTAGGCCGAGAGGCGCTTGGCGGCGGCCTCGAAGCCCTCGCGGTAGAAGGCGAAGACGGCGGCGTACCGGGTCGGGATGTGGGCCGGGTGCATGTCCCAGCCCTGGTAGTACGCGCGGGCCAGCGCGCGGCGGGTGAGGCCGTAGTGCAGGCGCCAGGCCTCGTGCACGTGCTCGGTGGAGCCGACCGGGAGGACGTTGGTGGAACCGTCGGAGACCCGTACGCCCGTGCCCGCGGCAGCGACCTGCATGACCGCCTTGGCGTGGTCGGCGGCCGGGTGGTCGCTGCCCTGGTAGGCGGCGGAGACGCCGAGGCAGGCGCTGTAGTCGAAGGTGCCGTAGTGCAGTCCGGTCGCACGGCCCTCGGCGGCGCCGATCATGCGCGCGACGGCGGCGGTGCCGTCTGCGGCGAGGATGGACTGGCTGGTCTCGATCTGGATCTCGAAGCCCAGGCGGCCCTCGTCCAGGCCGTGGGCCTTCTCGAAGGCCTCCAGAAGGCGGACGAAGGCGGAGACCTGCTCGGGGTAGGTCACCTTGGGAAGGGTGAGGACGAGGCCGTCGGGCAGGCCGCCGTGCTCGAGGAGACCGGTGAGGAAGACGTCGGTGGTGCGGATGCCGCGGTCGCGAACGGCGGCCTCCATGCACTTCATCCGGATACCCATGTACGGGGCCGCCGTGCCTCCCCCAGAGCTCCCGGCCTGGGAGGTGCCCCCCGCGTACGCCTCCGAGATCAGCCGGGCGGTGCGGGCGGCGTCGGCGTCTTCGGCGGCCCCGTCCTTGCCCGCGTACCCGTCCTCGAAGTCGACCCGGAGGTCCTCGATCGGCTCGCGCTCCAGCTTGGCGCGCACACGGCCGTAGACGTCCTCGGCGAGGTCGTGGGAGAGGCCGAGGACCTCGGCGAAGGAGTCGGCGTCCGGGGCGTGCTCGTCCAGGGCGGCGAGGGCCTGGTCACCCCAGGAGCGGATGGTTCCGGCGTCGAAGACGTTGCCGGGGACGTAGACGGTGTGGACGGGCTGGCGGGTGCCCGGGTCGCCCGGGTAGCGCCGGTCGAGCTCGGCGTCCACCGCTGCGAGGGAGGCGCTGATGCCCTCGCTGACCGCTCCGGCGAGGCTCGTCGACACCTTCTCCTGCTGACCCATCCCACATCCTCCTGTTTTCCGCTTCACGGAATCAACAATCCGTATAGCGAAGTTAGTAGCCGGTCGGGACCTGCGTCAATGGGTGTCCGAAACGGCCGGGGGGGAAGTGGGGGGGCCCCCCCCCCCGGCCCCCGACCCAACCCAACCCACGGGCCGATCCCCCCGTGTTTCGGCCCCCCTGTTCTCTTTTTGGCTGGGTCGATAAGGTGTATCACCCCCTCTC
>NZ_JBHUYJ010000016.1:0-19825 GCF_042668715.1 Streptomyces sp. NPDC057271 | reverse complement strand
GATCTGGACGGCGAGGTTAGCGGTTTTTTGTGCCTTGTGTTGGGGTGTGGAAGAGGTGGGGGGTGGCGGTGTGGGACCCACCACCCCGTGCCCCCCGGACCGAACAGAACCGCAGGTCAGCCCTTACGGGTCTGAATCTCCTCGGTCAGCTGCGGAACGACGTCGAAGAGGTCGCCGACCACGCCGTAGTCGACGAGGTCGAAGATCGGGGCCTCGGCGTCCTTGTTGATGGCCACGATGGTCTTCGAGGTCTGCATACCCGCGCGGTGCTGGATCGCACCGGAGATGCCGGAGGCGATGTACAGCTGCGGCGAGACCGACTTGCCGGTCTGGCCGACCTGGTTGGAGTGCGGGTACCAGCCGGCGTCGACGGCGGCACGCGAGGCGCCGACGGCGGCACCGAGCGAGTCGGCGAGCGCCTCGATGACCGAGAAGTTCTCGGCGCCGTTGACGCCACGGCCACCGGAGACCACGATCGCGGCCTCGGTCAGCTCCGGGCGGCCGGTCGACTCACGCGGGGTGCGCGCGGTGACCTTGGTACCGGTGGCCAGCTCACCGAAGGAGACCGCGAGGGCCTCGACGGCGCCGGCGGCCGGGGCGGCCTCGACGGGGGCCGAGTTCGGCTTGACCGTGATGACCGGCGTGCCCTTGGAGACACGGGACTTGGTGGTGAAGGAGGCGGCGAACGCGGACTGCGTCGCGACCGGGCCCTCGTCACCGGCCTCCAGGTCGACGGCGTCGGTGATGATGCCGGAGCCGATGCGGACCGCGAGGCGGGCCGCGATCTCCTTGCCCTCGGCGGAGGACGGGACGAGTACGGCAGCCGGGGACACGGCGTCGTACGCGGCCTGGAGGGCGTCGACCTTCGGGACGACGAGGTAATCGGCGAACTCCGGGGCGTCGGCGGTGAGGACCTTCACGGCACCGTGCTCGGCGAGCACGGCGGCGGTGTCGGCCGCACCGGCCCCGAGGGCGACGGCGACCGGCTCGCCCAGACGGCGGGCGAGCGTCAGCAGCTCCAGGGTGGGCTTGCGGACGGCGCCGTCGACGTGGTCGACGTAGACGAGAATCTCAGCCATGGGGATTCAATCTCCTGCGAACGAAAAGGGGGGCGGGTCAGGTGGCTCGCGCGAGCCCTAGATGAACTTCTGGCTCGCGAGGTACTCGGCCAGCTGCTTGCCGCCCTCGCCCTCGTCCTTGACGATCGTGCCGGCCGTGCGGGCCGGACGCTCGGAGGCGGAGTCGACCGCGGTCCACGCGCCCTCCAGGCCGACCTCGTCGGCCTGGAGCTCGAGGTCCTCCAGGTCCAGGGACTCCACCGGCTTCTTCTTGGCGGCCATGATGCCCTTGAAGGACGGGTAGCGGGCCTCGCCCGACTGGTCGGTCACCGACACGACGGCCGGTCACCTTGCCGTCCTCGATCTTCACCTCGGAGAGCAGCGTGACCTGCGGGACGCCCAGGCGCTCGGCCAGGATCGCCGGGAGGACACCCATGGTGCCGTCGGTGGAGGCCATACCGGCGATGACGACGTCGTAGCCGGTCTTCTCGATGGCCTTCGCCAGGACCAGCGAGGTGCCCATGACGTCGGAGCCGTGCAGGTCGTCGTCCTCGACGTGGACGGCCTTGTCGGCGCCCATCGACAGCGCCTTGCGGAGCGCGTCCTTCGCGTCCTCGGGACCGACGGTGAGGACGGTGACCTCGGCGTCGTCGGCCTCCTCGGCGATCTGGAGCGCCTGCTCGACGGCGTACTCGTCGAGCTCCGACAGCAGGCCGTCGACGTCGTCGCGGTCGACGGTCAGGTCATCGGCGAAGTGCCGGTCGCCGGTGGCGTCGGGCACGTACTTCACACAGACAACGATCCTCAAGCTCACGCCGGCTCTCCTACTGCATCGTCATAACTGGGCTGCCTTGTTGCTCGCAGCATAGGCGCCTGAAGGGCGGGTTTCCGGTCGGGGCGTCCGACCGCTCCCACCGGAATATTACTCGCCAGTACACCCAGTCCGTTACCAGTGAGCAAGCGCTCAGCCGTGTGACGTTGCCAACGCCGAAGGAAGGGAACCCTCAGTCGCGCAGGGCGTTGAAGCGCCCCTGGTGGTAGAGCAGCGGTCGGCCCGCTCCGGCCGGGTCGCCGGCGACGGCCTGGGCGATCACGATCCGATGGTCCCCGGCCGGGACGCGGGCCACGACGCGGCACACCAGCCAGGCGAGGACACCGTCCAGGATCGGGACGCCCTCGGCGCCCTCGCTCCACCGCGTGGGGTGGCCGAACCGGTCGGCCCCGCTGCGGGCGAAGGTGTCCGCCAGTTCGCGCTGGTGCTCGCCGAGTATGTGGACGCCGACGTGCTCCGCCTCGGCGAGCACCGGCCAGCTGGACGAGGAGGTGCCGACACCGAAGGAGAGGAGCGGAGGGTCGGCGGCGACGGAGCTGAGGGAGGTGGCGGTGAAGCCGACCGGGCGGGCGCCCCGGGCGGTGATGACCGCGACGCCCGCCGCGTGCTGCCGGAAGACGGAACGGAGGAGGTCGGGAGAGGCCGGGCGAGGGGCGCCGAGGGTGCGGAGTTCGGGCGAAACCGTCATCGAGTCGTCCTTCTGCGAGGGGAGCGTACGAGGAGTCCTGGGGTTCTCAGACACCCGGACAGCGCGCGCTCGCGTGACGGGCCAGGTCGACGTGGACCCGCCCGTGGAGAAGGAGTTCTGAAGGCACATCGTCAGACTGGCGATCGATGGCAGGTGCAGTCAAGTGCGTACCGGGATGTGGGAGATGTGTCACCGCGTCAGACCGCGGCTCGGACCACCGCGTCAGACCGCCGCGCCGGCCGTCGTTCCCTCCGCCTCATCAGACCGCCCGCCCCAGCGCGGCGATCACGTCCGCGCGGCGGGGTTGTCCGGAGGCGCGGACGACGACCCGCCCGGCGCGGTCGAGGACGAGCACGGTGGGGGTGCGGACGATGTCGTACTTCCGTACGAGGTCGAGCCGCTCCTCGGCGTCTATCTCGACGTGGCCCACGCCCTCGACCATCCGGGCGACCTCGGCGAGGGTGCGGCGCGTGGCGCGGCAGGGCTGACAGAAGGCGGTGGAGAACTGGACGAGCGTGGCCCGCTCGCCCAACTCGACGCCGTCCTCGCCGCCGAACCTCTCGGACTGTGCCGCCATGTCCCCGTCTTCCTGTCGCCCGCCACTCCCCCGTGCAGCGTCCCATGACGCCGATCGATTCCCGTCACGGCCACCGGGCGTGACGATTATCTCTCCGTACGAAGCCGTCAGGACTGGTCACGAGGGCCCACATGGGGCACGATCTGCCCAAAGCCGAAAACCTACGGCTGCGTAACTTCCGCCGGGAGACCCTCCCAAGGAACAGAAGAAGGGGTTCCTCTCAGATGGCAGAACTCGTGTATCGGCCGGTTGTCGGCGCCGCACTGACCCTGTTCAAGGCGCTGGACCTCAAGATCGACACGCAGGGTTCCGAGCACATCCCGCGCACCGGCGGCGCTGTACTCGTCAGTAACCACATCAGCTATCTGGACTTCATCTTCACGGGTCTGGCGGCGCTGCCGCAGAAGCGTCTCGTGCGCTTCATGGCCAAGGACTCGGTGTTCCGGCACAAGGTCTCGGGCCCGCTCATGCGCGGCATGAAGCACATCCCGGTGGACCGCTCGCAGGGCGAGCATGCCTACAAGCACGCGCTGGAGTCGCTGAAGGCCGGGGAGATCATCGGCGTCTTCCCCGAAGCGACCATCTCGCAGTCCTTCACGCTGAAGAGCTTCAAGTCGGGTGCGGCGCGGCTGGCACAGGAGGCCGGGGTGCCGCTGATCCCGATGGCGCTCTGGGGCACGCAGCGCATCTGGACCAAGGGTCGGCCCCGGAACTTCAAGCGCAGCCACATCCCGGTGACGATCCGGGTGGGCGAGCCGGTGGAGGCTCCCGCCGACCAGTACGCGGGCGCCATCACCCGGCGCCTGCGCGAGCGCTGTCAGGAGCTCCTGGAGGCCGCGCAGCGCGCCTACCCCGTACGCCCCAAGGACGCGAGCGACACCTGGTGGGTGCCCGCGCACCTCGGGGGTACGGCGCCGACCCCGGCCGAGGTGAAGGACGCCGGCTGACGCCGGACCCCCGGACGGGCACGGCGGCCGGATCGGCCCCCGCCCGAAGAATCGTCACTCCGACCGTCCGGCGGCAAGTCGACGCCCGTACGCCGACCCCGGTACGCCGCCCCCGGATCCGTAACGGGGCCTACTCCGGGTCGCGGACGGTGATCCGCGCCCCGGGGCTCAGCTTCTCCAGCGACTCGGCGAGCTCCGAGCCCGCGGCGAGGAGTTCGTCGCGCGTCATGGGCGTCAGCGACTCCAGCAGGAAGATCGCGTTGACGGTGCCGTCGTCGATGCGCGTACGCGGTCCCTGGCGCCAGTTCCAGCGGCGGCAGGTGACGCCCGCCTGGTCGCGCCAGACGATCTCGCCCGGCTCCGGGTGCTCCACCGTCTCCTCGCCGCCCGCCATGGTCACGAACGGCTCGTCGCCGATGGCCCGCACGAGGCTCATGCCGCCCTGGATACGGTCGAGGTCCTCGCCGCCGGCCGGGATGAGGTGCGCGACGCTGATCGCGTTGTAGGCGTCGACGAGCCGGTTGATCCGGGGGAGCCCGCCGTCGGCGAGCGCCCGCTTGGCCAGCGCCTCCGCGGAGTTGCGGGTACGGGAGGGCTTGGCGCCGAACGCGGAGTAGGCCGCGCGCCAGGCCGCGATGTGCGGGTCCTGGTCCGGAGTCCGGCCCGCGAGCCGCTCGGCGAGACGGCGGGCCGCGTCGTCGAGCAGGGCCGAACTGGCCTCGTGGCTGGGTCCGTTGACGAGTCCATGGGCCTCGACGGCGAGGTGGGTGAAGCCGGGCACGAGGGCCCGCACGTCGTCGGAGACCGTCAGGGTGAGGGGCATCGTCGTCCTTGCGTCAGAGGTCGGTCGGAAGGGTCCGCATGAGCTCGAGGCTGTCCGGCGCGGACCGCATGGCGCTCACCACCCCCGCATGCGGTACAGAATACAGCACTGGATAGTCCATCTCATTGAACTCAGGGTCGGGCAGGAAGGCCAGCCGCTCCCGTTCCAGCGAGAACTCCGCCTCCCGGCCCGGCAGCCCCCCGCGCGGATCCTGCCGGTGCCACGTCTGCGTACCGGGCAGCCTGATCGCGACCAGCCCGTGCAGCACCTCGAACTTCTGATAGCAGAGCGCCGCCGGGATCGACTCGGCACGCAGCAGCGCGACGAGCGCGTGCGCCTTGGCGTGACAGATCCCGGTGCGCCGCGCCAGGACGTCGGAGGCGCGCAAGGTGACGCGGAGGTCGCCGGTGTCGCTCGAGTGCGGGATCTCGTCCCGCACGTACGCGAACGCGGCTCGCGCGTATGCGTATACGTCGAGATTTCGGGCCCGCAGCGCGGCGGCCGTCTCGCGCACGACGGGGTGCTCATGGTCGATGACCTCGTCCGCGGCCAGGTACGAGGAGAGTTCGGGGTGCTTCTGGATCAGCTCCATAGCCGGGGACCCTAGGAAGACGACCGGCCGGAAGTCAATGACTTTCCGGCCGGTCGCATACTTATGCCATTCAGGAGAAGCGCTACCGCGCCATCTCCTCCTTCAGCGCCTGGAGGAAGGCGTCGACGTCGTCCTCCACGGTGTCGAAGGAGCACATCCACCGCACATCGCCCGCGGCCTCGTCCCAGAAGTAGAAGCGGAACCGCTTCTGCAGCCGGGTGCTCACCTCGTGCGGGAGCCGCGCGAAGACGGCGTTGGCCTGCACCGGGTAGAGGATCTCGACCCCGTCCACCTCGCGCACACCGGCCGCGAGGCGCTGTGCCATCGCATTGGCGTGCGAGGCGTTGCGCAGCCACAGGTCCTTGGCGAGCAGCGCCTCCAGCTGCACCGACACGAACCGCATCTTGGACGCGAGCTGCATGGACAGCTTGCGCAGATGCTTCATGTGGCTGACCGCGTCCGGGTTCAGGACGACCACGGCCTCGCCGAACAGCATGCCGTTCTTCGTGCCGCCGTACGAGATCACGTCCACGCCCGCCGCGTTGGTGAACGCCCGCATCGGGACGTTCAGAGAGGCAGCGGCGTTGGCTATCCGGGCGCCGTCGAGGTGCACCTTCATGCCCTTGGCGTGAGCGTGCTCCACGATGGCCCGGATCTCGTCCACGGTGTAGACGGTCCCCAGCTCGGTGTTCTGGGTGATCGAGACGACCTGCGGCATGGCACGGTGCTCGTCCTCCCAGCCCCAGGCCTGCCGGTCGATCAGCTCGGGGGTGAGCTTGCCGTCCGGGGTGGGCACGGTGAGCAGCTTGAGGCCCCCCATCCGCTCCGGGGCGCCGCCCTCGTCCACGTTGATGTGCGCGGACTCGGCGCAGATCACCGCGCCCCAGCGGTCGGTCAGCGCCTGAAGGGCGGTGACGTTCGCGCCGGTGCCGTTGAACACCGGGAACGCCTCGGCGCTCGGGCCGAAGTGGCTGTGCATGACGCGCTGGAGATGCTCGGTGTAGTCGTCCTCGCCGTAGGCGATCTGATGACCGCCGTTGGCGAGCGCGATGGCCGCGAGCACCTCCGGGTGGGCGCCGGCGTAGTTGTCGCTGGCGAAGCCCCGGACCGACGGGTCGTGGTGACGACGGGCGTCGGTCCTGGAGGGCAGGGCCGGGGTCACGGCTTGGGGGTCAGCCACAGACGCTGTCCATTCACTTCCTGTGCGGGCCGGTCCCATACGGCGACGATCTCGTCGGCCAGATCGTTGACGTCGGTGAAGCCCGCGAACTTCGCATTCGGGCGCTCGGCGCGCATGGCGTCGTGCACCAGTGCCTTGATCACCAGGATGGCAGCCGCGGCCCGGGGGCCCTCGTCGCCCCCCGCCTTGCGGAAGTCGTCGCCCATGGCGAGCGTCCACGCCTCGGCCGCGGCCTTGGCCGCGGCGTAGGCCGCGTTGCCGGCGGTGGGCTTCGAGGCGCCCGCGGCGCTGATCAGCAGGTAGCGGCCCCGATCGCTGCGGAGCAGCGGCTCGTGGAAGGCGAGGGAGGTGGACTGGACCGTGCGGATGAGGAGCTTCTCCAGGAAGTTCCAGTCGGCCAGGTCGGTCTCGCCGAAGGAGGCGCTGCCGCGCCATCCGCCGACGAGGTGGACGAGCCCGTCGATTCGGCCGAACTCCTTCTCGGTCTTGTCGGCCCACTCGCGGGCCGCGCCGAGATCGAACAGGTCGACGGTGTCGCCGATGACCGTGGCGCCGCCGTGGGCGTACCGTGCGGCGTCGACCGCCTCGGCCAGTCGGGCCGGGTCGGCGTCGGCCCCGACGACGATGGCGCCGGCGTCGGCGAGGCGCATCAGCGTCGCCCGGCCGGCCGGACCGGCCGCTCCCGCGACCGCGATGACGGCACCCTCCAGCGGCGCGCCGTTCCCGTTGCCGTTGCCGTTCATGGTCGTCCCCTCCTCCTCCGTGACTGGGTTCACGCGGCAGCCTGCCCGGTCCGCGAAGCGTTCGCGGCGGTGATGCCCTTGGTGGAGGCGATCACGTCCTTCAGCTTCTTGGACAGGGCCTCATAGAACATGCTGAGCGGAAACTCGTCCGGAAGCACGTCGTCGACGAGCTTGCGCGGCGGGAGGGTCAGGTCCAGGGCGTCGGGGCCCTTGGCCCACTTCGATCCCGGGTGCGGGGCGAGGTAGGTGGAGACGAGTTCGTACGCCTTGAACCAGTGGACCAGCTTCGGGCGGTCGATACCGTCGCGGTACAGCTTCTCGATCTCGGCGCAGAGCTGGTTGGTGACCTCGGGGGCACGGTTCCAGTCGATCTTGAGCTTGTTGTCGGTCCAGCGCACGACGTCGTGCTTGTGGAGGTACGCGAAGAGGAGCTGGCCGCCCAGGCCGTCGTAGTTCCGGTTGCGGTCACCGGTGACCGGGAAGCGGAACATGCGGTCGAAGAGGACGGCGTACTGCACGTCACGGCCGTGGGCGTTGCCCTCGGCCTCCAGCTTCACGGCCTCCTTGAAGGCGGTGAGGTCACAGCGCAGCTCTTCCAGGCCGTACATCCAGAACGGCTGGCGCTGCTTGATCATGAAGGGGTCGAACGGCAGGTCGCCGTGGCTGTGGGTGCGGTCGTGGACCATGTCCCAGAGCACGAACGCGGCCTCGCAGCGCTGCTGGTCCTCGACCATGGCCGCGATGTCCTCGGGCAGCTCGAGGCCCAGGATGTCGACGGAGGCCTCGGTGACCTTGCGGAAGCGGGCGGCCTCGCGGTCGCAGAAGATGCCGCCCCAGCTGAAGCGCTCGGGGGCCTCGCGTACGGCGATGGTCTCGGGGAAGAGGACGGCCGAGTTGGTGTCGTACCCGGCGGTGAAGTCCTCGAAGGTGATGCCGCAGAAGAGCGGGTTGTCGTAGCGGGTGCGCTCCAGCTCGGAGAGCCACTCCGGCCACACCATGCGCAGCACGACCGCTTCGAGGTTGCGGTCCGGGTTGCCGTTCTGGGTGTACATCGGGAAGAGCGCCAGGTGCTGGAGCCCGTCCTGACGGTCCGCGGCGGGCTGGAAGGCCAGCAGGGAGTCGAGGAAGTCAGGTACCTCGAAGCCGCCCTTGGCCCACGTACGCAGGTCGGCGACGAGCGCGCGGTGGTAGGCCGCGTCGTGCGGGAGCAGCGGGGAGAGCCGCTCGACCGCGTCCACGATCCGCTCGACCGTGCTCTCGGCCTGGGCGCGGGGGGGCGCACCCTCGGCCTCGAAGTCGATGGAGCCGTCCTTGCTCTGCCAGGGGCGGAACTCCTCCACGGCATTCTTGAGCTCGGGCCAGGCAGGGTGGTCGATCACCGGAGCAGCGGTGAGTATCCCCCCACCGGTCGCGTCCTGCACAAGAATTTCCGTCATGTCACTTCCTCCACAGGAGAACCTCGCGTCAAGACACCGTATCCGGCGGCGTGTCCTCCGGACAAGGGGGGTAAGAGAAATTATCCTGCGCAACCCCCATGGTCACCGTCAATTTTCCTGCGCGACAGGGTTTGAGCGCTCGCATCCCCCGCCTCGACGGCGCAGCCTCAGGCCCGCACGCCCCGGACGCCCCCGGGGCGCGTGCGGACGGCGAGCGGGGAGACCATCCGCCGGAGGGGGGCCTTCCGGCGGCACGCGCGCATGCGCTTCCTTCTTACGGTGAAGTCATTAGGCTGCGCCCCGAGCCGCACCGGGAGCCCGGAGGGACCTGGGCCCGGACATCGACGGAAGCGAGAAGATCTTGAGTTTCCTCACCATCGGTCACCGCGGAGTCATGGGCGTCGAGCCCGAGAACACCCTGCGTTCCTTCGTCCAGGCCGAACGGTCCGGCATGGACGTCATCGAGCTGGACCTGCATCTGAGCAAGGACGGCGCCCTCGTCGTCATGCACGACGCGGACGTCGGCCGGACCACCGACGGCAGCGGCCCGATCGCCGAGAAGACCCTGGCGGAGCTGCGCGAGCTCGACGCGGGGCACGGGGAGCGCGTCCCCGTCTTCGAAGAGGTACTGGACGCGGTGCGGTCCCCGCTCCAGGCGGAGATCAAGGACGTGGCGGCGGCCAGGGCTCTCGCCGAGGTGATGAACCGGCGCGACCTGGTCGGCCGCGTGGAGGTCCTCTCCTTCCACGACGAGGCGCTCGCCGAGGTCGGCCGGCTGGTCCCCGGGGTCCGTACCGCGCTGGTCGCCGAGGAGTGGGGCACGGACATCGTGGACCGGGCGAAGGCCGTCGGGGCCGGCGCGCTCGTCCTGAGCATCCGGCACCTGACCCTGGAGACGGTCGAGCACGCCCACCGTGAGGGACTGCGGGTGATCGGCTGGGTGGTGAACACCCAGGACCATCTGCGGCTGGTCCGCGCCCTGGAGCTGGACGGTGCGACGACCGACTATCCGGAGATCCGCCGCACCGGCCGCTTCACGGCCTGAGCCCGCGGGCCCGGGCCCCGGCCTCATACCAGCGGCTTCACCAGGAGCTCGAACTGCAGGTCGTCCCGCTGCGGGACGCCGAAACGCTCGTCGCCGTACGGGAACGGCGTCATCCGTCCCGTGCGGCGGTAGCCGCGCCGCTCGTACCAGGCGATGAGCTCCTCGCGTACCGAGATCACGGTCATGTGCATCTCGCTCACGCCCCAGATCTCCCGCACCCGGCGCTCGGCCTCTTCGATGATGCGACGGCCGAGGCCCGCGCCCTGGAGCTCGGGGCGGACGGCGAACATGCCGAAGTAGGCTGCCTCGCCGCGGTGTTCGAGCTGGCAGCAGGCGACGATCCCGCCGTCCCGCTCCACCACCATCAGCCGGCTGCCGGGGGTGGTGATGACGGCCCGCACACCCTCCTCGTCGGTCCGCTGCCCCTGCAGGATGTCCGCCTCGGTGGTCCAGCCGGCCCGGCTGGAGTCGCCGCGGTACGCCGATTCGACGAGAGGCACGAGGGCCGCGACGTCGGCCTCCACCGCGTCGCGGTAGGCGATCCGCTCGGTGTCCTGGGGCGTGGCGGTGTCCATGCTGTTCGGGTCTCCCCTCGGAGGCGCTGGCGATTCCCCCGAGCGTAACGCCCCGGCGTGTGCTCCCCCACGTACGCCTGTGCGCTCGCGTGCGCCCGGCCGGGCGTGGGCATCGACGGGGAGGGAGACCTGGGGAGGTGTGCCGTGCACGGACCGGCCTTGTCGGCCTGGCTGATGCTGACGCTGTGCGGGGCGAGCGGGGCGTACTGCCTGCTGCGCGCGCGTCGCTGCGCGGGTGAGGAGCGCAGGACGGCCGCGGGCGAGGCGGTGATGGGCTTCGGCATGGCCGCGATGGCACTGCCGGCCGCGGTCGTGACGCCGCCGTCGTGGTGGTGGTCGGTGTACGCGGCGGTGTTCGGGGCGGCGGCACTGCGCGCGCTGGTGTCGGTGCGGCGTGGCGGTCACCATCTGCACCATCTGGTGGGGTCGCTGGCGATGGTCTACATGGCGTGGCCCGTGCAGGGCGCGGCGCACGGCGGGCACGGGAGCGGAGGGGGCGGCGGAAGCGCCCCTCTGGTGACGGCGGTGCTGCTCCTGTACTACGTCGCCTACGTACTCCGCTCGGGCGCCCGGCTGGTACCGATGACGGTCCCGGCGGCCCCGATGACGGTCCCGGCGGCCTCGGCGACGGTCCCGGTGGCCCCGGTGACGGCCTCGATGGCTCTGTCCGCGGGCGGACCGGCGCCGGCGTGGGTCGTACGGCCCGAGTTCACGCTCGTGTGCCGGCTTTCGATGGCCCTCGCGATGCTGGCGATGCTCGTCGCGCTGTGAACCGGCGAGCCGGGCCGGGCCGTGGCGTACGTCACTTGCCGCGCCCGGCCGTACCCGCGCGTAGCACGGCCTCATAGGCTTGCGTCATGTTGGTCTCCCTCGCGTTGCTCGCGCTCGGCGTCCTGACGGCCGCCGTGGCCCCGCGACTGCTGTCGCGGTCCGACTGGGCGGAACGCGAGCCCGTGGTGGCGTTGTGGATGTGGCAGTGCGTGGTGGCGGCGGTGCTGCTGTGCTTCGCGCTGTCGATGACGTTCAGCGCGGCGGCGGCCTGGCAGGGGGTACGGGGCCGCGTCTTCGTCGGCGCGCCGAGCCGGGTGATCGAGGCGTACGAACTGGGCACCCACCAGCCCTGGTCGGGGGCGCTCGCCGTGACCCTCGCCTGTGGGGGGCTGTGGACCTGCGCGATGCTGACCCGGGAGATCCGTGGGGCGCGGGCCCGCCGTCGGCAGCGGCGTGGCGAACTGCTCGTCCGCTCCCCGCTCTTGCCCGGCGAGGAGCCGGGAAGCGGGCGGCTGGTCGTCCTGGAGGGCGAGCGTCCCGACGCCTGGTGGCTGCCGGGCACCACACCTCAGTTGGTCATCACGACGGCGGCGCTGCGCCGGCTGAAGGGGCGCCAGCTCGATGCCGTCCTCGCCCACGAGCAGGGACACGCCCGGGCGCGCCACGACTGGCTGCTGCACTGCTCGGGCGCGCTCGCGGGCGGGTTCCCGGGGATCCCGGTCTTCGCGGCCTTCCGTGACCAGATGCACCGGCTGGTCGAGCTGGCGGCCGACGATGTCGCCTCGCGGCGGTTCGGACGGCTGACGATCGCGCTGGCACTGGTCGAACTCAACGAGGAACGTGGGGTGTTCGGCCCCGGATCGACACCCGGCGCAGACCTCCCGGGGCGGGTGAACCGCCTCCTGACGGCCGCGCCCCGGCTCACCGCGGGGCGGCGGCTGCGGCTGACGGCCGCCGCGGCGCTGGTGCCCGTGGTGCCGGTCCTGGTGGCGTTCGTCCCCGCGTTGAAGGCGCTCGGGTAACGCGGACGGCGCCGAAGCGGGTGTGCCGACGCGAACGTCGGGGAAGATCGGCCCATGCGCTCCTCAGCCGTGGTCTCAGGTGCCCTCGTCGTGCTGCTGCTTGTGCTTGTGGCGGTAGGTTGGCCCCCACTCCTCGACCTGGACCGGTCGGTCGCCGACGCACTGCACCGCAGCGCGCTGGCCGAGCCCGGATTCACACATGCCAACCGGATCCTGACGGACTGGGTGTGGGACCCGTGGACGATGCGCGCGCTGATCACCGCCACCGTCCTCGTGCTGTGGTGGCGGCGCGAGCGGTGGCTGGCCCTGTGGGTGACGACGGCGACACTCCTCGCGTCGGGGGGTCAGCAGGGGCTGAAGGCGGCGGTCGGCAGGCCGCGCCCCGGCTGGCCCGACCCGGTCGACTCGGCGCAGTACGCGGCCTTCCCCTCCGGACACGCGATGACCGGGACGGTGGGCTGCGGGCTGCTGCTCTGGGTGCTCGCCCTGCACTGGCGGGAGACCTGGCGCGGCTGGAGTGTGCTTGCCGTGGCCGCGCTGGTGTCCGTCCTCGGGGTGGGGTGGACCCGGATCTACCTGGGCGTGCACTGGCTGTCGGACGTCGTGGCCGGCTGGCTGCTGGGCTGGTGCGTCGTCGCCGTGTCGATCGTCACGTACCGCCGATACGGCGCGGTGTGGCAGGAGAACGCCGCGAGGAGCGCCGACCGGGCGGAGCCCCGGGGGCGGACGGGAGCAGAATGGGAGAAACAACGTGAAGCCGCCTGTCCTGGACGATCCCCCGCGTCGCCCAGAACAGACGGCAGACCCACTGACCGGCCATGAAGGCGCTACAGCAGGCTGCGCTGAGTATATTGGCTGCGAGCCAGTCAACGCAGGAGTCCAGCATGTCCCCGCGTAGCCCAGAGGTCAATGAAGAGCTTCGGCGACGCTCACGTGAGCGGCTTCTCCAGGCCACGGTCGAGCTTGTGTCGGAGCGCGGGTACGAGGCGACGACGCTGGGCGACATCGCCGAGCGGGCCGGTTCGGCGCGCGGTCTGATCTCCTACTACTTCCCCGGCAAGCGCCATCTGCTGCAGTCGGCGGTGCACCGGCTGATGCACCTCACCCTGGAGGAGGCGCTGGAGCGCGAGCCGCGCACGGAGGACGGGCGCGAGCGGATGGCGCGGGCCATCGACGCCGTGCTCGGCCTGGCCGTGGACCATCCGGTGCTGATGCGGACGCACATGGCGGGCATCCTCCAGGCCGAGGGCTTCGTGCAGTGCCCGGAACAGCAGCGGCTGGCGTTCCTGCTGCGTGACACGATGACGCGGTACGGCTCGGCGAACGTGGACGCGGACTATCCGCTGCTGCGGGCCCTGCTGATGGGCGCGGTCGTGGCGGTGCTGCTGCCGGGGGCTCCGATGCCGGTGACGCGGCTGCGGGGGGAGCTGTTCCAGCGGTACGGACTGGACTGGGAGCAGGGCATGCCGCCGGACGGTGGTCCGCCCGACGGCATGCCGTTCACGGCTTCGGTGTTACCTGCCCGTGTGCCGCGTCAGTCCTCGAAGTCGTCGAAGTAGTCCGGCTGGGTCTGGACGTTGAGCGCGTCCATCCGGACCCGTTTCGCCGGGTCCGTACGACGGTCGTCGAGCTTCAGGACGTCGAAGCCCTTCGCCATGTCGTTCGAGTAGATGTAGCCGTTGTAGTAGTAGGCGGACCACGAACCGCCCGTGCGGATGGTGGTGGCGGAGAGCGGACCGCGCTCGAAGTAGGCGATCTCCTTCGGCTTACGGGAGTCGGTGAAGTCCCAGACGGAGACACCGCCCTGGTACCACGCCTGGACCATGAGGTCCTTGCCCCCGACGGGGATCAGCGAGCCGTTGTGGGCGACGCAGTTCTCGGTGTCGGCCTGGTGGCGCGGGATCTTGAAGTAGCTGCGGAAGACGAGTTCGCGGTGCTTGCCCTTGCCGACGATGTCGTAGATGCCGTCCGCGCCGCGGTTCGGGCCCACGGCCTCGTTGCAGGTGGCGCCGACGCCGCCGCCGAGCTCGTCGGTGAAGACGACCTTGTTCGCCTTCTGGTTGAAGGTCGCCGAGTGCCAGAACGCGAAGTTGACGTTGTCCTGGACCCGGTCGATGACCTTCGGCCGCTCCGGGTCCTCGATGTCGAAGAGGATGCCGTCGCCCATGCAGGCGCCGGCCGCGAGATCCCGGCTCGGCAGAACGGTGATGTCGTGGCAGCCGGTGGTCTTGGAGACACCTGGGTTGGTCGGACCACCGGGGTTGCCGCCGCCGTCCGGGCCCTCACCGGGGAAGAGGACGGGGAAGGAGACGATCGCGGACTTCTCCGGGGCCTTGCGCGGCACCTTGATGACCGAGATGCCGTCGTGCGGCGGCTGGCAGTCCGGGAACGCCACGTTCGGCGAGTAGGACGAGACGTAGACGTACACGTCCCGCTTCTTGGGCACCAGCGTGTGGGTGTGCGAACCGCAGGCGGTCTCGACGGCGGCGACGTACCTCGGGTTCCTGATGTCGCTGATGTCGAAGATCTTCATGCCCTCCCAGGAGGACTTCTCCGTGGCCGGCTGGCTGACGCTGGCACAGGAGTCGTCGCTGCGGGAGGAGTCGGTGGAGAGGAAGACGAGGTTGCCGGAGACGGAGATGTCGTTCTGCGAGCCGGGGCACAGCACCTGGGCGACCGTCTTCGGGGCGCGCGGGTTGCTGATGTCGAAGATCCGGAAGCCGTCGTAGTTGCCCGCGAAGGCGTACTTGCCCTGGAAGGCCAGGTCGGAGTTGGTGCCCGCGAGCGCGTCCTTGGGGATGTTCACGAGGTGCTGGATGTTGTCGCTGTGCACGATCTCGTCCACGCCGGGTATCTCGCCGCTCCGGATGGCGGACCGGGCCTCGGCCGCCTGTTCCGAGGTGACGGTGCCCTGCGACGCGGTGGCGTCACCCGGATCGGGCGTGGCGGCCGCGGGACCTGCGGCCAGCAGACTGACCAGCAGTCCGGCTGCGGCGGTCGCCACACCCAGACCTCTGATCCGGGCACGCGGGGTACGCGTGATGCGGATGGTTCGCAACGAAGTCACTCCGTCCTCCCTTGTATCCGTTCGCAGTTGAACGGCTGATGGACCCCGGCAGTATCGTCCTTAGCGTGTACATCTCAATAGATGGCAACACGCATGACATGAAGGTTTCTGATCGACTTCTCGTGGCAGCGTGCGAGGAACAGCCCACCCGGCCATGCCTCGCCCCCTGCCCCCGGAACCACCCCTGGAGGTCGCCTTGTTGAACCGCCGTAACCGCGGAGCCGTCGCCGTGGCGCTCACCGCCGTCGCCGTGCTGGCGCTCGCCGCCTGCGACGCGGGCTCCGGATCCGGTTCGGGAGGCGAGCCGCAGAGCCAGGGGTCCACCGGGCCCGCGGTCGTGGCACCGGGGAAGCCCGGCGAGCCGGCGCGGAGGATATCCCCCGCGGAGGCGTCCAAGCTGCTGCCCGACGGCAGGCCCAACGCGGCGGACTTCGCCTACGCCCAGATGATGGTCATCCATCACCGGCAGGCGCTCACGATGACCGCTCTCGTACCGGACCGGGCCGAGTCGGATCAGATCAAGAGGCTGGCGGAACGGATCACGGCGGCGCAGAAGCCGGAGATCGGCGCGATGGAGGGTTGGCTGAAAACCAACGGCGGCCCGCGCGAGCAGACCGGGCACGACCACCGCACGATGCCGGGGATGGCGACCGAGGCTCAGCTCACGGCCCTCAGGAACGCGAAGGGCGAGGCCTTCGACGAGCTGTTCCTGAAGCTGATGATCACCCACCACGACGGCGCGGTGACGATGGCGGCGGAGGTGCTGGGGAACGGCAACAACGTGCTCGTGGAGGAGATGGCGAACGACGTGATCGCGCAGCAGACGGCGGAGATCAACCGGATGCGGTCGATGTAGCCGGCGGAGCGGGGCGGCCGGCCGGCTCCGCGCGTTCGACCCCGCGCTTCGCGCACGGACCCCGGCATCTCCTGGACTGCCCGGACTTCGGGTCGTGTCGGGCACCTCCCCTCCGGGGGCTTCGGGTGGGATGCTGGAAGCCTCTCGGCGGGCTTCCCCGCGGCGGGAAGGAGTACGGACGTGCTTCGTGTCGCTGTCGTCGGTTCCGGGCCCAGCGGGGTCTACACGGCCCAGTCGCTGGTCCAGCAGTCGACGGTGCCCGGGATCCGGGTCGATGTCCTGGACCGGCTGCCGTGCCCGTACGGCCTGGTCCGCTACGGGGTGGCACCCGACCACGAGAAGATCAAGTCGCTGCAGCAGAACCTCCGCGCGGTCCTGGAGGACGAGCGGATCGCCTTCGTCGGAGACGTCGAGATCGGCACGCGGGGGCTGACCCCGGCCCGCCTCCTGGAGCTGTACCACGCGGTCGTGTACTGCGTGGGCGCGGCACGGGACCGGCGCCTCGGAGTGCCCGGCGAGGACCTGGCGGGCAGCTGCTCGGCCACGGACTTCGTCTCCTGGTACAGCGCGCACCCCGATGCCTCGGCCAACGGTTTCACCGGCTCGGGGACCGGCCTGAACGGCCGTTCCGCGGTCGTCATCGGCGTCGGCAACGTGGCGGTGGACGTCACCAGGATCCTGGCGCGGGGCGTGGACGAGCTGCGGCCGACGGACGTGCCCGAGGGCGCGCTCAGGGCGCTGGAGGCCAGCCGGGTGAGGGAGGTGCACATGGTCGGTCGGCGCGGGCCCGGGCAGGCGAAGTTCACGACGAAGGAGCTGCGGGAGCTGGGCGGGCTCCCCGGCGTGCGGGTGGGGGTGGAGGCGGCCGACCTGGCGCTGGATCCGTCGTTCGCCGACCCTTCGGGCCTGCTCGCGGTGAACCGGCGGAACCTGGAGGTCGTCCGGGGCTGGGCGGCGGGCGACGCTGACGGGGACGACCTGGCGCGCGGGATCCGGCTGCGGTTCTTCCTGCGCCCCGTGGAGCTGCTCGGCGAGAACGGCCGTGTGGCCGCGGTCCGATTCGAGCGGACCGAGCCGGACGGCGCCGGTGGTGTGCGGGGCACCGGCCGCTTCGAGGAGATCGAGGCCCAACTGGTGCTGAGGGCCGTCGGGTACAAGGGGGTTCCGCTGCCCGGGCTGCCCTTCGACGAGGCCCGGGGCACGGTTCCGAACGAGGCGGGGCGGGTGCTGCGGGACGGCGCCCCGTCGCTCGGCGAGTACGTGGCCGGCTGGATCAAGCGCGGTCCGACGGGCGTCATCGGCACGAACCGCCCGTGCGCGAAGGAGACGGTGGCGTCGCTGCTGGCCGACGCGGCGGAGCTGGCGGGCCGCGAGGTGGCGGGGGACCCGCTCGGCGCGTTGCGCGACCTGGGTCACGAGCCGGTCGCCTGGCGGGGCTGGCTCTCGATCGAAGAGGCGGAGTCGGCCCTCGGTCACGCGCTGGGCCGTGGCCGTGTGAAGATCCCCGACTGGGCGGGGCTGCGGGCCGCCGCCCGCGAGGGCTCGGCCGGACACGGCTGAGGGAGCGGTGCGCCGTCCGACGGGCGGTCAGGGTCGGGGGCGCCTCGCTTCCACGGGCGTCGCGCCGGTGCGGGCGGGCGCTCCCCGTTGCGGCTGGTCACGGCGAGAGGCGGCCGGGGATCCGGGGCCCGGCTACGGGCGACCGGAGGTGCCGGGACCGACTACGGGCGGTCGGAGGCGCCGGGACCGACTACGGGCGGTGGGAGGCGCCGGGACCGACTACGGGCGGTGGGGGATCCGAGGCCGGCTACGGGCGGTCGGGAGTGCCGGCGCGCCCGCGCCTACCTGTCCAGACGTGCGAACTGGGCGTTCGCCGCTGCCAGGACGCTGTCGAGGAGGCCCGGGAAGAGGGCGTCGAGGTCGTCCCGGCGCAGGGCGTTCAGCTTGGCCGTGCCCTGGTAGTCCTGCTGGATGACACCGCTCTCGCGCAGCACGCGGAAATGGTGCGTCTTCGTCGACTTGGTCACCGTGAGGTCGAAGAACGAGCAGGTCACCTCGGTCCCTTCGCGCGCCATCTCGCTGACGATCCGCAGCCGCACCGCGTCCGAGAGTGCGTGCAGCACACCCTCCAGCCGGATCTCCTCCCGCTCGGGGTGGTCGAGGACGCGAGTCCTGGTCGCGGTCGTCACGGCGGCTCCACTTCGGTCGGGTGCCACCATTGTACGATGGGCGCCGTAGTTTGACAGTCGCCGTACTACGACGGTTATCGTACGAGCGACCCGAAGGCCCCGCATGAGGAGTTCGTCATGACCGTCGCCCTGTTCGAGCCGTACACCCTCAGGTCGCTGACCATCCCGAACCGGGTGTGGATGGCCCCCATGGACCAGTACTCGGCGGAGCCCTCCGGCCCCAACGCGGGCGTGGCGAACGACTGGCACTTCGCCCACTACGCCGCCCGCGCCACCGGCGGTACCGGGCTGATCATCGTGGAGGCGACGGCGGTCGCCCCCGAGGGCCGGATCAGCCCCGCCGACCTCGGCATCTGGAACGACACCCAGGCCGAGGCGCTGCGCCGGATCGCCCGCTTCCTCAAGGAGCACGGCACCGTGCCCGCCATCCAGCTCGGCCACGGCGGCCGCAAGGCGTCCACGCAGCGCCCCTGGGAGGGCCGCGGTCCCGTCGCCCCCGGCGACCACGGCTGGCAGCCCGTCGGTCCGAGCCCGCTCGCGTTCGCCGAGGGACACACCGTCCCGACCGAACTGACCACCGATCAGATCGCAGAGATCCCGCGAAGGTTCGCCGAGGCTGCCCGCCGCGCGCTCGCCGCCGGCTTCGAGGTCGTCGAGGTGCACGGCGCCCACGGCTACCTGATCAGCAGCTTCCTCTCCCCGTACGCCAACCGCCGCACCGACGCCTACGGCGGCTCCTTCGAGAACCGCACCCGCCTGGCCCTCGAAGTCGTCGACGCGGTGCGGGGGGTGTGGCCCGACGAGCTGCCCCTGTTCTTCAAGATCTCGGCCACCGACTGGCTGGAGGGCGAGGGCTGGACCGCAGACGAGACCGTGCGCCTCGCGCACCTGCTCCGTGCGCACGGGACCGACCTCCTGGACGTCTCCAGCGGGGGCAACGGAGGACCGGCGCGCATCCCGCTCGGCCCTGGCTACCAGGTGCCGTTCGCGGCGCGCGTGAAGGCCGAGACCGGTCTCGCCGTCGCGGCCGTCGGGCTGATCACGGAGAGCGGGCAGGCGGAGAAGATCGTCGCCAACGGGGAGGCCGACGCCGTGCTGCTCGGGCGTGAGCTGCTCCGCGACGCCTCCTGGGCCCGCCGCGCGGCGCGCGAGCTGGGGGCGGTGACACACGCGCCCGCCCCGTACGCCTGGGCCATCTGACGCGGCTCCTCCGCTCCTCCGCTCCTCCGCCCTCCACCCCCGTCCTCCACCCTCCGTCGCTCGCCCTCCGCCCGTCCCAAGGGCGGGAACACGCCGTCGACCTGGGGAGAAGCCCGTTCCGGGAGCCACTGATGCTCCTATTGCTGTCAAGCGGCTTGGAGCCACTTGCGGTAGGCGTGAGTGAGGTCGTCGTCCCTGCTGAGTCCTCTTTCGAGCCTGGAGAT
>NZ_JBHUYJ010000015.1:60863-104057 GCF_042668715.1 Streptomyces sp. NPDC057271 | reverse complement strand
CGCCGGTGGTGCGGGGCGCGCGGGCGGCGTGGATGCAGGACGGGCAGGCGTGGGCGGTGCGGGGCGCGCGAACGCCGGTGGTGCGGGGCGCGCGGGAGCGGGCGGCGCGGGGCGCGCAGGTGCCGGTGGTGCGGGACGCTCGGGTGGTGCGGATGCGGGGCGCGCGGGTGGTGCGGGCGGGTCGGTGACGGGGGGTTCCGTCGGGCGCGGCGGGAATCCGGGCGGGCCCGCGACGGTCGGGGCGGCCGGTGCGGCGGTCTCCGGGCGGGCCGCCGGAGCGCGGTCCGGCGAGGCGGGGCCGGGGACGCCCGGCGGCGCGCCGTCGGGCGCCGGCCTCGCGGGCGGGAACAGGGCCTCGCTGATGCGGGAGGCGGGCTGGTGCGCGTCGGTGCTCATCCCCGCCCCCTGGTCGTTCCGTCGTGGTTCCTGCCCTCGCAATGCCCGCCACTCTACGGGCTGTTCCCCTCCGCACGGGAACTCAGGGGCTACCCACCCGTAAACCCGTCTGGCAAGCTCGGGCCATGACTCCCCGCGCCGCCGACCGGGCCCGGTACGACCGGGCCACCGTCCACCTCGACGCGCCCGTCGCCATCGTCGATCTGGAGGCCTTCGACGCCAACGCCGACGATCTCGTACGGCGGGCCGGCGGCAAGCCGATCCGGGTGGCGAGCAAGTCCGTGCGGTGCCGTGCGCTGCTCGAGCGGGTCCTGGCGCGCGAGGGGTTCGCGGGGATCATGTCGTTCACCCTCGACGAGTCGCTGTGGCTGGCGCGCGCCGGGTTCGAGGACGTCCTGCTCGCCTACCCGTCCGCCGACCGGACCTCGTTCGGCGAGCTGGCGAACGACCCGAAGCTCGCCGGCGCCGTGACGGTGATGGTCGACGACCCGGCGCAGCTGGACCTGATCGACGCGGCACGCGCGGGCGGCGGCGAGGAGATCAGGGTCTGCCTGGAGCTGGACACCTCGCTCCGGCTGCTGGGCGGCCGGGTGCGGATAGGAGCGCTCCGCTCCCCGCTGCGCGAGCCCGCGCAGCTCGCCGAGCTGGCCCGCTCGATCGCCCGCAGGCCTGGCTTCCGGCTGGTCGGGATCATGGCGTACGAAGGGCATGTCGCCGGAGTGGGGGACTCGGTCGCCGGACGGCCGCTGCGGTCCCGGGCGATCCGGCTCATGCAGTCGGCCGCCCGCAGGGAGCTGGAGTCCCGGCGCGCGGCCGTGGTCCGCGCGGTCCGGGCGGTGGCACCGGACCTGGAGTTCGTCAACGGCGGCGGTACGGGCAGTGTGCAGCACACGGCGGCCGAGGAGGCGGTGACGGAGATCGCCGCCGGCTCGGGGCTCTACGTGCCGCGCCTGTTCGACAACTACACGTCCTTCACAGGGCGTCCGGCCGCCCTCTTCGCCCAGCCCGTCGTGCGCCGCCCCGGCGTCGGCGTGGTGACCGTGCTCGGCGGCGGTTACCCGGCGTCCGGCGCGGCGGGCGTGGACCGGCTGCCCGTCCCGTACCTGCCGGAAGGGCTGCGGTACGACCCGCAGGAGGGTCCGGGCGAGGTGCAGACGCCGCTGGTCGGCTCGGCGGCCGACGATCTCCTCATCGGGGACAGGGTGTGGTTCCGGCACGCGAAGGCCGGTGAGCTGTGCGAGCGGTTCGACAGCCTGCAGCTGATCGAGGGTGACCGGATCACGGCGACGGTTCCGACGTACCGGGGCGAGGGCCGCACGTTCCTGTAGGACCGGACGGCGCCCGCTTCTCGCCTGTGGGACCGGACGCCACGCTCCTGTAGAACGGACGGCGCCCGCTCCCGCCTGTGGGACCGGGCGGCACGACGCCCACGTCCGCAGGACCGGACCGCCGCGACGCTCGTGTCTGGCGAAACGGGTCCCCGCGTTCGCTTACGCGCCCGGGGTGATCGAGCTGCCCACTCCCCCGTTGGTGTCGCTGCCGATGGGCCGGATCCCTTGCGCGACCGCGTCCATCGTGGCGAGCGACGGCCCGTCCGGACCCGCGTCGAAGGCGAAGCGCACGACGACCGGGGACTCGCTGCCCGTCGGGGAGGGGAAGGCCAGTGACTGGACGTACCCGCCCGGGCCCTTGGCGGTGACGACCTGCCAGCGGACCAGGTAGCCGGTGCGCCCGGCGACGACGGCGGGACGGGCGGCGACGAGCTTGTGGGAGAGGATCCCGCCGTAGAGGCGGTTGTCGAGGACGTCCGACTCGTAGGCGGCCTCGGCGGCCAGGGCGATGTCCTCCTTGGCGACCGCCTCGGGGGTGGTGGCGTCGGTCCCGGACACCGTGTGGGAGGAGACCGTGCCGTGACGGCAGTCGCGGTTGGCCACGGCCGGACACGGATAGGTGCCGGCGGTCGCGACCGTCGGCACCGTGCCCGACATGTACTCCGGCTTCTCCCAGCCCTTGAGGACCGGAAGCGTGATGCCGTTGAGCTGGTCCACGACCTGGGTGGGGTTCTCGTCCTCCTCCTCGGCGGGCGCGCCGCCCGTGGTGGAGGAGGAGGACGGCGCGGAGGGAGTGCTCGTGGCCGCCGTCGGACCCGCCGTGGGCGGGTCCTCAGGGTCGTCGCCACCGAACACGACCACGCCCGCGACGACCGCCGCGACCACGGCCACCGCGATCGCGCCGAGGACGACGGCCCGGCTCCGCCCGCCGCCGCGTACGGGCAGAGCCGGCGAGACGACCGTGGGCGCGGCCGGGGCCTGCCGGGTGTGGGCGGTCCAGTTCGTACCGTCCCACCATCGTTCGACCGTGGGCACGGCCGGGTCCGGGTACCAGCCGGGAGGCGTCGTCATGGTCATCCCGCAAGCCTAGAGCCCGCGTGACAGGCCCTACAGCGGGGTCACGTACGCGCCCGAGATGCCGCCGTCGACGAGGAAGTCGGTGGCGTTGACGAAGGAGGAGTCGTCGCTGGCAAGGAAGGCCACGGCGGCGGCGATCTCCTCGGCCTCGGCGAACCGGCCCACGGGGATGTGCACCAGTCGGCGCGCGGCGCGCTCCGGGTCCTTGGCGAACAGCTCCCGCAGGAGCGGGGTGTTGACCGGTCCCGGGCAGAGCGCGTTGACCCGGATGCCCTCGCGGGCGAACTGCACGCCCAGTTCGCGGGACATGGCCAGCACCCCGCCCTTGGAGGCGGTGTACGAGATCTGGCTGGTGGCCGCGCCCATGACGGCGACGAACGACGCGGTGTTGATGATGGAGCCGCGGCCCTGTCGCTGCATGTAGGGCAGCGCGGCCTTGCAGCACAGGTACACGGAGGTGAGGTTGACGTCCTGGACGCGCTTCCACGCTTCGAGACCGGTGGTGAGGATGGAGTCGTCGTCGGGCGGCGAGATGCCCGCGTTGTTGAAGGCGATGTCGACGGAGCCGTAGGTGTCGAACGCGGTCCTGAAGAGCGCCTCGACCTCCTCGGGGTCGGTGACGTCGACCTGTACGAAGGTGCCGCCGACCTCCTCGGCGGCGGCCTTGCCGGCGGTCTCGTCGATGTCGCCGCAGACGACGTTGGCGCCTTCGGAGGCGAGGCGGCGGGCGGTGGCCAGGCCGATGCCGCTGCCGGCGCCGGTGATGACGGCGGTGCGGCCGACGAGGCGGCGGCAGATGGTCTCGTTGCTCACAGTGCGGGGCCCTCCGTGCTGATGAAGACGTTCTTGGTTTCGGTGAAGGCGGTCAGTGCGTCGGGGCCGAGCTCCCGGCCGAGACCGGACTGCTGGTAGCCGCCGAAGGGGGTCCAGTAGCGGACGCTGGAGTGGGAGTTGACGGAGAGGTTGCCGGCCCGGACGGCGCACGAGACGCGCAGGGCGCGGCCGACGTCACGGGTCCAGATCGAGCCGGAGAGGCCGTAGTCGGTGGCGTTGGCGAGCCGTACGGCGTCCGCCTCGTCCTCGAAGGGCAGGACGACGGCCACCGGCCCGAAGACCTCCTCGACGGCGCAGGGCGCGTCCTCGGCGATGCCGGTGAGGACGGTCGGCGGGAACCAGAAGCCGGGGCCCTCGGGGGCCTTTCCGCGGATGCCGGGGAGGGAGTCGGGGACGTACGCCCGTACGCGCTCCAGCTGGGCCTTGGAGATCAGCGGGCCCATCTGGGTCTTCTCGTCGGCGGGGTCTCCGACGACGATCTCCTCGACGGCGGGGGTGAGGAGCTCGAGGAAGCGGTCGTACGCGCTGCGCTGGACGAGGATACGGGTGCGGGCGCAGCAGTCCTGGCCGCTGTTGTCGAGGAAGGACATGGGAGCGGCCGCCGCGGCGGCCTCGATGTCCGCGTCGGCGAAGACGATGTTGGGGCTCTTGCCGCCGAGTTCGAGCGTCACTCGCTTCACCTGGTCGGCGCACTTCGCCATGATGCTCTTGCCGACCCTCGTCGAGCCGGTGAAGACGATCTTGGCGATGCCGGGGTGCTCGACGAGCGCGTTGCCCGCGACGGCCCCCTCGCCGGGAAGGACCTGGAAGAGATTCTCTGGGAGGCCGGCCTCCAGGGCGAGTTCGGCGAGCCGGAGAGCCGTGAGCGGGGTGGTCTCGGCGGGCTTCAGGATCACCGCGTTGCCGGCGGCGAGGGCCGGGGCGGTGGCCCAGGCGGCGATCGGCATGGGGAAGTTCCAGGGCGCGATCACGCCGACGACGCCGAGGGGTTCGAGGATCGTGATGTCGAGGCCGCCGGCGACGGGGATCTGCCGGCCGCTCAGCCGCTCCACTCCGCCGGCCGCGTAGTCGAGCAGATCGCGGACGTTGCCCGCCTCCCAGCGGGCGTTGCCGAGGGTGTGGCCGGCCTGGCGGACTTCGAGGAAGGCCAGTTCCTCGGTGTGGGCGTCGACGACGGCGGCGAACCGGCGCAGCAGCCGGGCGCGGTCGGCGGGGGCCGCGGCGGCCCATCCGCGCTGGGCCTCGGTCGCCCGTACGACGGCGGCGTCGACGTCCTGCGGTGTGGCGGCGGGGACGGTGGCGACGAGCTCCTCGGTCGCCGGGTTCAGGACAAGCAGTTCGTGCGGCAACTCGTTCCTCACATGCGTTCGAAGGAGCGGCGCAGCTCCCAGTCGGTCACCGCGGCGTCGTAGGCGTCGAGTTCGACGCGGGCCATGTTGCGGTAGTGCGCGACGACCTCGTCGCCGAAGGCGGCCTTGGCGATGGGGCTGGTCTCCCAGAGCTCGGCGGCCTCGCGCAGGGTGGTGGGGACGTGGGCGTGGTCGGCCGCGTAGGCGTTGCCGTCGCAGGCGGCGGGCAGTTCGAGCCCCTGCTCGATGCCGTACAGACCTGCGGCGACCAGGCCCGCGACGGCGAGGTGGGGGTTGACGTCCCCTCCGGGGAGGCGGTTCTCGAAGCGCATCGAGCGGCCGTGGCCGACCACGCGCAGGGAACAGGTGCGGTTGTCGACGCCCCAGGCGACGGCGGTGGGGGCGAAGGAGCCGGGCTGGAAGCGCTTGTAGGAGTTGATGTTGGGGGCGTAGAGAAGGGAGAAGTCACGCAGGGCGGCGAGCTGGCCGGCCAGGAAGTGGCGCATGATCTCCGACATGCCGGCGGGTCCGTCGCCGGCCATGACGTTGCGCCCGTCGGCGTCCTGGAGGGAGAGGTGGATGTGGCAGGAGTTGCCCTCGCGCTCGTTGTACTTCGCCATGAAGGTGAGCGAGACGCCCTCCTGGGCGGCGATCTCCTTGGCACCCGTCTTGTAGACGGCGTGCTGGTCGCAGGTGACGAGCGCCTCGTCGTACTTGAAGGCGATCTCGTGCTGGCCCGGGTTGCACTCGCCCTTGGCGGACTCGACGGTCAGGCCCGCGCCGGCCATCTCGTTGCGGATCCGCCGCAGGAGGGGCTCGACGCGGCCGGTGCCCAGGACCGAGTAGTCGACGTTGTACTGGTTGACCGGGGTCAGGCCGCGGTAGTTCGCGTCCCAGGCCTGCTCGTAGGTGTCCTTGAAGACGATGAACTCGAGCTCCGTGCCGACATGGGCGGTGTAGCCGTGTTCGGCGAGCCGTTCCAGCTGGCGACGGAGGATCTGGCGGGGCGCGGCGACGACGGGCGAGCCGTCGTTCCAGGCGAGGTCGGCGATGAGCATCGCCGTACCCTCGTTCCACGGCACGCGCCGCAGGGTGGAGAGGTCGGGGCGCATGGCGAAGTCGCCGTAGCCGCGGTCCCAGGAGGACATCGCGTATCCGTCGACCGTGTTCATCTCGGCGTCGACGGCCAGGAGATAGTTGCAGCCCTCGGTGCCGTGGTCGAGGACGTCGTCGAGGAAGAACGGTGCGGCGAACCGCTTGCCCTGGAGCCGTCCCTGCATGTCGGGGAAGGCGAGGACGACCGTGTCGATCTCACCGCTGGCGACGAGGGAGCGTAGCTCCTCGACGGAGAGCGGGGCTTTGCGGTCTGCCACGGGATGTACTCCTCCTTGGGTCAGCCGGAAGCCATAAGGTATTGCCGAAGACCATTGCTTGGGAAGGGGAAACGGGAACGTGTCCAGTACGAGTGAATCGGCGGACCGGCTGACGCCCGTGCTGCGGCCGGTCCGGGCGGGCAACGGTTTCGAGGAGGCACTGGAGCAGATCCTCCAGGTGGTACGGCTCGGACTCGTCCCCGGCGGCGGCCGGCTGCCCGCCGAGCGGGAGCTGGCCGACCGCATGGGGATCAGCCGGGTCACCCTGCGCGAGGTGCTGAAGGTCCTCCAGGAGCAGGGCCTCGTGGAGAGCCGGCGCGGGCGGTACGGCGGAACGTTCGTGCTGCACCGGCCGCAGACGGCCGACGAGGACGAGCTGCGGCGCCGGATCGCCTCCGTCGACATGGAGGACACCCTGCGGTTCCGGGAGGTCCTGGAGGTCGGCGCGGCAGGGCTGTGCGCGGCGCACGGCCTGAACGACGCGGGCGCGGAGCGGCTCCGTACGGCCCTCGCGGCCACGCACGACGCCACGCTCGACGACTACCGGCGCCAGGACACGCTGCTCCACCTCACGCTGGCCGAGCTCTCCGGCTCTCCGACGCTCACGGCGCAGTACGCCGCCGTGCGGGCGACGGTGAACGACCTCCTGGACTGCATCCCGCTGCTCGTACGGAACCTGGAGCACTCCCAGCACCAGCACACGGCCCTGGTGGAGGCGGTCCTGGACGGCGACGCGGACGGGGCCCGCGAGGTGATGCGCGAACACTGCGGGGGCACGGCGGCGCTGCTGCGCGGCTTCCTGACGTGAGGGGGGCGTCGGGGCCGGCCGCGCTCGACGGGACGCGGAGGCCGGACCGCGCGTAACCCGAAAGTAACGCACGGGGGTTGCGTTCCAGCCGGGGCGGCGCAAAGGTATGGCACCAATCCATTGGGCCCGACGCGGGAGCTGACGCTGCCATGACGCTCGAAGACACCACCGGGAACAAGACGGCACCGGACGACTACCTCGAACGCCGGGCGCTGCGCCGTGGCAGCGCCGGCTGGCTGCTGCTCACGGGCCTCGGCGTCGCCTATGTCGTCTCCGGCGACTTCTCCGGCTGGAACATCGGCCTCTCCAAGGGCGGCTTCGGCGGACTGGCGATCGCGACCGTCCTGATGGGCGCGATGTACGCCTGTCTCGTCTTCGCGCTCGCCGAACTCTCCGCCATCCTGCCCACCGCGGGCGGCGGTTACGGCTTCGCGCGGCGGGCGCTCGGCACCTGGGGCGGCTTTCTCACGGGCACCGCGATCCTCATCGAGTACATCCTCGCCCCCGCCGCGATCTCCATCTTCATCGGCGACTACGTCGAATCGCTCGGCCTCTTCGGCCTGGAGTCCGGGTGGCCGGTCTACCTGGCCTGCTTCGTGATCTTCATCGGCATCCACCTCTGGGGCGTGGGCGAGGCTCTCCGCTTCAGCCTGATCGTGACGGCGATCGCGGTCGCGGCCCTGGTCATCTTCGCGCTGGGCGCGCTCAGCGACTTCCACGTCGACGGGCTGAACGACATCCCGGTCGACACCGAGGCCCTCGGCTCCACCTCCTGGCTGCCGTACGGACTCCTCGGGATCTGGGCCGCGTTCCCCTTCGGCATGTGGTTCTTCCTCGGCGTCGAGGGCGTTCCGCTCGCCGCGGAGGAGGCCAAGGACCCGGTCCGCTCGATGCCCAGGGCGCTCGCGGTCTCGATGGGCATCCTGGTGCTGCTCGCCGTGATGACGTTCGTCGCCGCGACCGGGGCGCGCGGCTCGGCCGCCATCCAGGAGGCGGGGAACCCGCTGGTCGTGGCGCTGCAGGGCGACGGGGACCCGACGACGCTCAGCCGGTTCGTGAACTACGCGGGGCTCGCCGGGCTCGTGGCCTCGTTCTTCTCGTTGATCTACGCCGGCTCGCGCCAGCTCTTCGCGCTCTCCCGGGCCGGCTACCTGCCGCGCTTCCTCTCGCTGACCAGCCGCCGCAAGTCGCCCTACCTGGGTCTGCTCATCCCCGGCGCGATCGGCTTCGCGCTGGCCGCGGGGACCGGGAACGGCGCGCGGATGCTGAACATCGCGGTGTTCGGCGCGACCATCTCGTACGCCCTGATGGCGCTCTCGCACATCGTTCTGCGGCGCCGCGAGCCGCATCTGCCGCGGCCGTACCGGACCCCCGGCGGCGTCGTGACCTCGTCCGTGGCGTTCGCCCTGGCCCTGTCGGCGCTGGTGGCGACCTTCCTCGTCGACAAGGACGCGGCGTTGATCGCGCTGGGGGTCTATGTGATCGCCCTCGCCTACTTCGCGTTCTACAGTCGGAAGCATCTGGTGGCCAAGGCGCCGGAGGAGGAGTTCGCGGCGCTGGCGGCGGCCGAGGCCGAACTCGAACGCGACTGACCACCACTGTCATCAGGAGGAGTGCTCCGTGTCCAAGCCGCTCATCGGCGTGACGACCTATCTGGACCAGGCCCGTTGGGGCGTGTGGGACATGCCCGCGGCGCTGCTGCCCGCGCCGTACCCGCGTCTGGTGCAGGCGAGCGGCGGCCTCGCGACGATGCTCCCGCCGGACGACCCGTCCGTCGCCGCGTCGGTGGTGGCGCGGATCGACGGTCTGGTGGTCGCGGGCGGGGCGGATGTCGAGCCGGTACGGTACGGGGCCGAGCCCGACCCCCGTACCGGCCCTCCGGCCCGGGCCAGGGACGCGTGGGAGCTGGCCCTGATCAAGGCGGCGCTCGCCTCCGGCACGCCGGTGCTGGGCATCTGCCGGGGCATGCAGCTGCTGAACGTGGCGCTCGGCGGCACGCTGGTCCAGCACCTGGACGGCCATGTGGAGTCGGTCGGCGTGATCGGCCGCCACTCGGTGAAGCCGGTCCCCGGCACGCTGTACGCCTCCCTGGCCCCGGAACTCGTCTCGGTCCCCACCTATCATCACCAGGCGGTGGACCGTCTGGGCGCGGACCTGTCCCCCTCGGCGTACGCGGAGGACGGCACCGTCGAGGCGATCGAACTTCCCGCCCCGGCCTGGGCCCTGGGCGTCCAGTGGCACCCGGAGATGGGCGAGGACCTGCGGGTGATGCGGGGTCTTGTCGCGGCGGCGTCGGTCTGAGGGGCCCCTCGGCGGCGCGGGGGTGCGCGCTCCGCGGGCGGGCCGCCGCACCCCTTGCGGAGGCCCCTGGGGGCGCGGCGCCGGACCCGCGACGCCCTAGCCCTGTGTCGGGTTCCTGTGCAGCTTGCGCCGTTCCCAGCGGTTGGGGTGGCGGATGACCACTCCCCCCAAGCCGCCGGACCCGGTGAGCCGGATCAGCGGAGTCCCCGGAAGCCGGGCGGGAGTCGTCCTGTCGGTCAGGCCGCCGAAGCCTGGGTCCATGCCGCTGGTGTCCGCGGCCCAGCTGTCGGGGATGACGATCGTGACACCTGATGTCTCCCCGTACGCCTCCACCGCGACCTCGGGGAGACGACACTCGACCCGGGTGAAGTCGACCTTCACACCCCCCACGTCTCCGTGAGCGACCACGCGCCCGGGAACCTCCCAGCGCTCAGGGCCCCGGGACGCGCCGTTGACGCCCCCCTTGAGCACCAGCGGCGGCAGGCTCGCAGCGGAGACCGGCTTCGGCAGGTCGGCGGTCAGGACGGCCAACTCGGCGTGGGTCTTGGCCTTCAGCGCCTGCTCCAGGCGCTCGTCAAGCTCGTCGAAATCGATTCGCCCCTCGGCCGCCGCGTCGCGCAGCTGCTCCACCACCGCTTCCCGGTCGTCGTGAGAGGCGCGGAGCCTTCCTGATCGAGCGGGTCGCGGAGAGGGCTCCGATGGCTGGGCAGTCATGCGACAAGGATAAGCAGCCGGCGGACCGGGCGGACTCGATCCGTACATCTCCAACACGGCTCAGGGGCGCGGGAATCGCGCCCTCACCACCACGCGCCCGCAGGCATCCCACAGCACCGGCCCCGTTCGTCCGCCGCCCGCCCGGCACCTTCACCCCGTCGGCGTCGCCCTCGTCAGGGACAGGAGGTCCCGGGCAGGGCCCGTGGGGCGGTGGCCCGTGGGCCAGACCGCGCGGAGGTCGCGGCGGAGCAGGACGCCGTCCACCGGGACCTCGACCAGGCGGCGGGACGCCAGCTCCTCCGCGATCGCGAGTTCGCTCAGCACGGCCGGCCCCGCCCCGCTGACCGCCGCCGCCTTCACGGCCGTCGTGGAGGCGAGTTCGAGCAGCGGCTGCGCGAGCCCGCCGTGCGCGGAGAGCGCGGAGTCGAGGACCTGGCGGGTCCCCGACCCCCGCTCGCGCAGGATCAGCGGGGTCGCCGCCAGCTCCCCCGGGTCGAGCGGCCGGCGGCGGCGGGCCCACACATGGGACGGCGCGGCGACCACGACGAGCCGGTCGCGGGCGACGACCGCCCCGTCCAGGCCCTCGGGCACGGCGAGCCCCTCCACGAACCCCAGGTCCGCCTCGTCCGCGAGCAGCCGCTCCGCGACCGCCGCCGAGTTCCCCGCCATCAGCGACACGGCCGTGTCCGGCCGGTCCCCCCGCAGCGCGATCAGCCAACCCGGCAGCAGGTACTCGGCGATCGTCATCGACGCGGCCACCCGCAGCCGTGAGTCCCGCCGTCCCCGCAGCGCCTGCGCCCCCGCGTCGAAGGCCTCCGCCGCCTCGACGATCCGCCGCGCCCAGTCCGTCACCAGCGCCCCCGCGTCCGTGAGCCGTGAGCCGCGCGGCGAACGGTCCACCAGGGCGACCCCCAGCTGCCGCTCCATCGACCGGATCCGGCTGCTCGCCGCGGGCTGGGTGATGCCCACCTCGCGGGCGGCCCGCCCCAGGCTGCCGTGGCGGGCGACGGCCAGGAGCAGTTCGAGCGCGCCGAGGTCGGGCACCCGGTGGGACAGGGGTACGGTCTGACTCGGCTCACTGCTCATAAAGACAGCTTATGACGTCATAGCGGCAAGATCCCTGGTCGGGCCCGCGCTGCCGCGCGAATCTGGGGCCATGGCAACACTCGCACCTTCGTTTCCGGCCCCTCTCGCCACCACCCCCGGCGTACGGGCGGCCTCGGTCCGTCACCTCGGCCCCAACTGGTACGCCGCGGTGATGGGCACCGCCATCGTCGCCAACGCGGGAGCGACGCTCCCCGTGCACGTCCCCGGTCTGCGGACCGCCTGCACGGCCGTCTGGGCCCTCTCCGCCGCGATGCTGCTCACCCTGCTCACCGCCCGTGCCGCGCACTGGATCCACCACCGCGACCGGGCCAGGGAGCATCTCATGGACCCGGCCGTGGCCCCGTTCTACGGCTGTCTGTCGATGGCGCTGCTCGCGGTCGGCGCCGGCGCGCCGATCGTCGGCCGGGACTGGATCGGCGTTCCCGCGTCCGTCGCCCTCGACACGGTCCTGTTCACCGCGGGCACGGTGATCGGCCTGGCCGCCGCCGTGACGATCCCGTACCTGATGGTGGTGCACCACAGGATCGAGGGCGCCTCCCCCGTGTGGCTGCTGCCCGTCGTCGCGCCCATGGTCTCCGCGGCGGTCGGCCCGCTGCTCCTGCCCCACCTGCCCGCCGGGCAGCCCCAGCAGACCCTGCTGATCGCCTGCTACGCCATGTTCGGCATCAGCCTGCTCGCGACGCTCGTCATGCTGCCGCTGGTCTTCGGCCGCCTGGTGACCAGCGGCCCGCTGCCGCTCGCGCTCACCCCGACGCTCTTCCTGGTCCTCGGCCCGCTGGGCCAGTCGACCACCGCCGCGAACAAGTTCGCCGACGTCGCGCCGGGCGTGCTACCCGCTCCGTACGCGCACGGCTTCGCCGCCTTCGCCGTCCTCTACGGCGTCCCTGTCATGGGCTTCGCCCTGCTGTGGCTGGCGCTGGCCGGCGCGATGGTGGTGCGGGCCCGCCGTCGCGGCATGGGATTCGCGATGACCTGGTGGGCCTTCACCTTCCCGGTCGGCACCTGCGTGACGGGCGCGGAGGGGCTCGCCCAGCACACCGGCCTCGCCGTGTACCGCTGGCTCGCGATCGCGCTGTACGTCTTCCTCGTCGCGGCCTGGCTGGTGGCCGGATTCCACACCCTGCGCGGGCTGTTCAGCGGTGCGCTGCTCGCAGCTCCCGGGCGAGGACCCGTGGCGCCTCGGCCAGTGACGGCCCGTACCACGTGAGATGACGCCCGCTGACGAGTGCGGCGGCGGTCCCGGGGAACGCCTCGGGACCGTCGTCGCGCGTGAAGCGGTACGGCTCGTCCGGCAGGACCACCAGGTCGGCGCCCGCCGCCCGGAGCTCGTCGATCGGGACGCGCGGGTAGCGCTCGGTGTGCGCCGCGTACACCTGCCGTACCCCGAGGCGGGCGAGCAGGTCACCGGCGAAGGTGTCCCGGCCGAGGACCATCCAGGGCCGGCGCCAGATCGGCACGACGGCCGTCAGCGGCGGGCCTGGGACCCCGACGGCCGCCCACGCCTCCTCCGCCTCGTCCAGCCAGCGCGGCCGGTCCGGGATGCCGCAGGCCCGCAGCACGCGGTCCAGCTCGCCGAACGCCTGGTCGAGCGTACGGACCTCGGTGACCAGGACCTCGATCCCTGCGGCGCGCAGGGCGTCCAGGTCGGGGGCGCGGTTCTCCTCCTCGTTGGCGATCACCAGGTCGGGGCGGAGCGCGACGACGGCCGCGACGTCGGGGTTCTTGGTGCCCCCGATCCGCGCGACGTCGAGGTCCGACGGGTGGCTGCACCAGTCGGTGGCGCCGACGAGCAGGCCGGGTGCGGTGACGGCGACGGCCTCGGTCAGCGAGGGGACGAGGGAGACGACACGGGCCGCCGGGCTCATGTGTCGTCGGCCTCGATGTGCTCGGCGACGGCGACGACGAGGAGGCGGGTGCCGGGCTCGGTGGCGCGCCAGCGGTGCCGTACGCCTCCGGAGAGGTAGAGCGTGTCGCCGCGCTCGAGCCGGTACGCCCGGCCTTCGGCCTCGACCTCCGCGGCGCCGTCGGCGACGAACAGCAACTCGTCGTTGCGGTGCTGGAATTCACGGCCCGCGTCCCGCTCGCCGGTGAACTCCAGCGCGTGCAGCTGGTGCCGGCCGCGGACGAGGGTCCGCACGCCGGCGGGCATCGCGTGGGGGTGCTCGTCGGCCCGGACGACGTCGACGGTGCGGGCCGCCTCGGCCGCGGCGAGGAGGTCGGCGGCCGTGGTCTCCAGGGCGCCTGCGACGAGGGAGAGGGAGCGGTCGCTGGGGCGGGCCCGCTCGTTCTCGATCTGGCTGAGGAAGGGCACGGACAGTCCGCTGCGCGAGGCGACGACGGCCAGGGTCAGCTGGAGGGCCCTGCGGCGCCTCTTGACGGCCGCGCCCACGCGTGGTGAGTCCTTCTCGTCCACGTCCGCTCCCTCCCTCGTGCCTCGGTGCCGCGTACTGGTCGGTTACCTGAACCTTACGCAGCTTTGGCGCGGGGTTTCGCGTCGTGGCGAAAAGGAGTGGCCGCCGAACACGTTCGGCGACCACCCCTGTGCGGCCGGGAGCCGGGATTCCCGCCAGGGCCCCCGGGATTCCCGCTGCGGCCCTCGGGCCTACCTCGCCGGCCCTACTGCGGGGCCAGCTTCTCGGCGAGACCGGGGTTCTCGTCCAGCCAGCCGCGGACGGCTTCCTGTTCCTTGCCCTTGCCGGTCTCCTGGATGGCGGCTTCGAGGTCCGTGAGCTGCTTCTCGGTCAGCTCGAAATTCTTCAGCCAGGCACCGACCTCGGGGTGGTCGGCGGTGAAACCCTTGCGGGCGAGGGTGTGGACGCCGTCGCCCTTGCCCCAGGTCCCCTGGGGGTCCTTGAGCTTCTTCAGGTCGTACGCCGAGTAGGCCCAGTGCGGCGACCAGAGCGTCACGACGACCGGTTCCCTCTTGTCGTACGCGCGCTTCAGCTCGGCGAGCATGCCGGGCGTGGAGCCGTCGACGACCTTGTACTCGCCCTTGAGGCCGTACGCGTCGAGGACCTTGTCCTTGAGGATGCCCATCATTCCGGCGCTCGGCTCGATGCCGATGATCCGGCCCTTGAACCGGCCGCTCCTGCCCTTGAGGTCGTCGAGCGAGTCGATTCCCTTCATGTAGGACGGCACGGACAGCTCCAGCGAGGTCGGGCCGTACCAGGAGCCGAGGTCCTCCAGCTTGTTCCGGTACTTCTCCCAGTACTGGGCGTGCGTGACCGGGAGCCAGGAGTCGGTCTCGAAGTCGATCTGGCCGCCCGCCATGCCCGTGTAGAGGGCGCCGGCCTCCAGCTGCTTGGCGTCGACCTCGTAGCCGCGCCGTTCGAGCAGTTCCTTCCAGAGGAAGGTGGAGGCGATGCCCTCGTCCCACGGGATGTAGCCCATGGTGATCTTCTTGCCGTGTCCGATGTCCTTGCCGCCGGCCGTCGTCGACGCCGCGCCGCCGCCGAGGAAGCCCATGCCGCCCGCGACGAGCGCGAGGACGACCACGCCCACGAGTGCGGTGACGGGCTGCGGGCGGTGGCCCCAGAGCTTCGCGCCGGCGCGCGCGGCGCTCACGGCCCGGGCCTTGGCGAGCGCCCGGCGGCCGAGCGGCGAGACCTGGCGGCCCAGCGCGCCGGTCATCCGGTCGAGGTACATGGCGAGGATGACGATGGAGATGCCGGCCTCGAAGCCCAGGCCGATGTCGACGTTGCCGATGGCGCGGTAGACCGCGCCGCCGAGCCCGCCGCCGCCGACCATGCCGGCGATGACGACCATGGACAGGCCGAGCATGATGACCTGGTTGATGCCGGCCATGATCGTGGGCAGGGCGAGCGGGAGCTGCACGCGCAGCAGCGTGTTGCGCGGGGTGGTACCGAACGCCTCGGCCGCCTCGACGAGTTCGCCGTCGACCTGGCGGATGCCGAGTTCGGTCATCCGCACGCCGGGCGGCAGGGCGAAGACGATGGTGGCGATGATGCCGGGGACCACGCCGACGCCGAAGAAGATGATGCCGGGGATCAGGTAGACCATGGCGGGCATGGTCTGCATGAAGTCCAGGACCGGGCGGAGCACGGCGCTGACGGTCTTGGAGCGGGCCGCCCAGATGCCGAGCGGTACGGCGATCACGAGGGTCACGAGGGTGGCGACGAGCACCAGCGAGAGGGTCGACATGGCGTCGTCCCACAGCTCGACGGAGTCGACGAGCGCGAAGCCCGCGAAGGCGAGCGCACCGGCGGTGAGCCCGCGCAGCCACCAGGCGACGACGGCGAGCATGCCGGCGAAGAGCAGCGGCTCGGGGGCCGAGAGGACCGCGTCGATCCCGTCGTAGAGACCGGTGACGACGGTGGTGATCGCGTCGAAGAGCCACGAGAGCTGGGCCTGGAGCCAGTCGACGGAGCTGTCGACCCACTGGCCGAGAGGGAGCCTAGGCATGGGTGGCCACCTCCTTCGCGCCGGTGGTGCAGGCAACGGGCGGGCGCTGCTCGTCCCCGATGAAGCCGATCAGCCGGGACTGCGGTACGACACCGAGGACGGTGCCGTCGGCGTCCTTGACGGCCACCGCGTGCGGGACGCGGGCGCTGACGGCGCACAGCTCGGCGACGGGAGTGTCGGGGCCGACGGTCTCGCAGTCGCAGCCGTCGGGCCGCGGGTGGTCGGGCTCGGTCATCACGGCGGCGGCCGTGAGCACGCGCGAGCGGTCGACGTCCTGGATGAAGGAGGCGACGTAGTCGTTGGCGGGACGGATCAGGATGTCCTCGGCGCTGCCGAGCTGGACGATCCGGCCGTCGCGCATCACCGCGATGCGGTCGCCGAGGCGCATGGCTTCGTTGAGGTCGTGGGTGATGAAGACGATGGTCTTCTTCAGCCGCTTCTGCAGTTCGAGGAGCTGGTCCTGCATGTCGCGGCGGATCAGCGGGTCGAGGGCGCTGAACGACTCGTCCATGAGGAGCAGGTCGGCGTCGGTGGCGAGCGCGCGGGCGAGGCCCACGCGCTGCTGCATGCCGCCGGAGAGTTCGTCGGGCCAGGACTTCTCCCAGCCGGCGAGTCCGCACAGCCCCAGGGCCTCGGCGGCCCGGGTCTCGCGCTCGGCGCGCGGGACGCCCTGGACCTCCAGGCCGTACGCGGCGTTCTCGAGGACGCTGCGGTGCGGGAAGAGGGCGAAGTGCTGGAAGACCATGCTGATCTTCGTGGACCGCACGGTGCGCAGATCGCGGGGGCTGAGCGCGGTGAGGTCCGTGCCGTCGAACAGCACGCGGCCCGCGGTGGGCTCGAGCAGGCCGTTGAGCATGCGCAGAAGGGTGGACTTGCCGGATCCGGACAGACCCATCACCACGAAGATCTGACCGGGGTCGACGGCGAAGGAAGCGTCGATCACCGCCGCGGTCGTGCCGTCGACGCGGAGCTCGTCGCGGTCCGCGCCGTTGGCGAGCTTCCTCACGGCTTCGTCGGGTCGTCTGCCGAACACCTTGTACAGGTGATCGGCCTGGAGCCTGGACACATACACCTCACGCGTCGAAACGAAAAGACGGCCCGCCCCCTCGGACGTCGTCCTCGGGGGCCCGCTGCCCCCGCAGCCGGGCCGTGGAGCGGGGCGGTCTCGGCCCGCGACTCCCGTGACGTCCGGCGCTTCGCAGGCGAGCAGCCGGACCGGGTCCGCTCCGGGCCCCCGCCTGCCCGGGGCTTCACACCTCAAACGCGAAGGTGACGGGGGTCACGGGAGACGGGGTCGGGGGGGAGGCCGCTCGTCGGGGGGATGCCGCTCGTCGGGGGGATGCCGCTCGTCGCGTGGGGCCGCTGTCAGAGGGGTGCGGCATGATCGGGGTGTGACCCGACGCCTGATGCTCCTCGACACCGCCTCTCTGTACTTCCGCGCGTACTTCGGCGTGCCGGACTCGGTCCGGGCTCCGGACGGCACGCCCGTCAACGCCGTGCGCGGCCTGCTCGACTTCATCACCCGGCTCGTCCAGGACCACCACCCCGACGACCTGGTCGCCTGCATGGACGCCGACTGGCGCCCGCAGTGGCGGGTGGACCTGATCCCCTCGTACAAGGCGCACCGGGTCGCCGTGGTGACGGAGACCGGGCCGGACGAGGAGGAGGTCCCGGACACGCTCGCCCCGCAGGTGCCGGTGATCGAGGCCGTGCTCGACGCCCTCGGTATCGCCCGGGTCGGGGTCGCGGGGTACGAGGCGGACGACGTCATCGGGACGCTGGCCGGGCAGTCGAAGGGGCCGGTGGACATCGTCACGGGCGACCGGGACCTGTTCCAGCTGGTGGACGACGAGCGGGGCGTGCGCGTGCTGTATCCGCGCAAGGGCGTGGGCGACTGCGATCTGGTCGACGAAGAGATGATCCGTACGAAGTACGGGGTGCGGGCGGACCAGTACGCCGACTTCGCGGCGCTGCGCGGTGACGCGAGCGACGGACTGCCCGGGGTGAAGGGCATCGGCGAGAAGACGGCCGCGCAGCTGATCACGGAGTACGGCGATCTGGCGGGGGTGCGGACGGCAGCCGTGGACCGTACGTCGAAGCTGACCCCGGCCAAGCGGCGCGGGATCGTGGAGGCGGCGGCCTATCTGGACGTGGCCCCGACGGTGGTCCGCGTGGCCGGGGACGTCCCGCTGCCGGAGTTCGACCCGGCCCTGCCGGTCTCGCCGCGCGACCCCGAGGCGGTGGCGGAGCTGGTGACGCGGTGGGGGCTCGGCGGGGCGGTCGGGCGGCTGCTTCCCGTGCTGGCGCGCTGAGCCGCGGTGGGCCGACGGCCACCCGGGATGCTAGCTTAGGTATACCTAAGTTCGCCGAGTCAGGGAGACCGTCGTGGCAGAGCAGCCCGCGCGCAAGGCACCGCAGGCCCACGAGGCGCGGGTGGTGCGCACGGAGCGGATCACGCCGCACATGGTGCGGGTCGTGCTGGGCGGAGAGGGCCTGGACGCCTTCACCGTGGGCGAGTACGCCGACCACTACGTGAAGCTGCTCTTCGCGCCCGAGGGCGTGCGCTACCCGGAGCCGTTCGACATGGAGCGCATCCGTGCGGAGTTCCCGCGCGAGCAGTGGCCGACCACGCGGACGTACACGGTACGGAGCTGGGACCCGGTCCACCGCGAGCTGGCCGTCGACTTCGTGGTCCACGGCGACGAGGGTCTGGCCGGGCCCTGGGCCGCGCGGGCCGTCGCGGGCGAGACGATCCGCTTCCTGGGCCCGGGCGGCGGCTACGCGCCGGACACCGAGGCCGACTGGCACCTCCTGGTCGGCGACGAGAGCGCGCTGCCGGCGATCGCGGTGGCCCTGGAGCGGCTGCCGGAGGGCTCGACGGTCCACGCGTTCCTGGAGGTCGCGGACGCCTCGGAGGAGCAGAAGTTCGCGACGGCGGGCGGCGTCGAGGTGACCTGGCTGCACCGAGGCGACCGTCCGACGGGCGAGGCCCTGCTGCAGGCGGTTCGCGCGCTGGAGTTCCCGGCGGGCGACGTCCACGCCTTCGTCCACGGCGAGGCAGGCTTCGTGAAGGAGCTCCGCCGCCATCTGCGCCTGGACCGCCAGGTCGCCCGTGAGCGCCTTTCGATCTCGGGCTACTGGCGCCTGGGCAAGACGGACGAGGCCTGGCGCGCGATCAAGCGCGATTGGAACGACCAGGTGGAGCGCGAGCAGGAGAACTGACCGCCGGAGCGGGCGGGGCGGACGGCGCCCCGCCCCTCAGCTTCGGGTCCGGGGCCTGGGGCCTTCCCGGACTTCACGCGGAGGGCTACGGGCGCGCCCCGTGAGGGCGGCACCCGCACCGTCGCAGCGCGGCGCCCGGCGCCGAAGCGCCTGACACCTTCACGGTGTGCGGTCACCCACCCGTGCCGAAGACCTTTCCCGACGCGTCCACGTGCGCCAGCCTCCGCAGCGCCGCGAACATCGCGTCCCCCAGCACCGTCCCCACCACGACGCTCTCGACGAGCTCCTCCCGCTCCACGTTGCCCGCGACGTACTCCAGGTCCGCCCGGGCCACCTGCTCCGCCGCCTCCGCGTACGTGTCGAGCACCTGGGCGAACCCTCCGTGGCCGACCTCCGTCAGCGCCGCCAGGGCGACCGCGAGCGCCTCCGCCGCCGGGCTCTCCGGGGACGTGCCCCAGCCGCGCCGGGCGATCAGGTCGGCGACGGCCTTGCGGGCCACGACGACGCCTTCACCCGGCTCCTCCGTATAGCGCGGCACCACGCGGTCCGCCGCCGCGCCCAGCATCCTGTGCACGGGCCGTTCGCGGTCCTCGATCGCCGCGAGCACCTCGCGGATCCCGGCGATCGACAGTCCGCCGACATCCAGAAGCGCGCGGATCAGGCGAAGGCGCCGCTCGTGCGTCTCGTCGTACGAAGCCTGGTTGGGGCTCGTCAACTCCCCGGCCGGCAGCAGCCCTTCCCGTAGGTAGTACTTGATCGTCGGCACCGACACCCCGGTGCGGCGACTCAATTCTCCGATGCGCACTCTGCGTTCACCTTTCCCGTTTCGCTCCGGACTTGCCGAGCGACCTCTCCATCCTAGATAGTGGCGCTATCAGATAGCAGAGAGTATTGCTATCCGTACATCACGGGGGTACCCATGTCCTCATCCTTTCCGCGTCTGCACGACCTCCACCGGCCCCTGGTCTGGTTCTCCGCGTCCATGGCGTTACTCGCCGTCGTCGCCTTCGGCGGGGTGCTCTTCGACGACCGGATCCTGGTCGGTGTGCCGATCTGGACGAAGCCGTTCAAGTTCGCGGTGTCGTTCGTCGCGTACTGCACGACGCTCGCCTGGATGCTCACCCTGCTCCCCCACGGCCGCCGGGTCGGCTGGTGGGCGGGGACGGCGGTGGCCGTGACGAGTCTCATCGAGGTGGTACTGATCACGATGCAGGCGATCCGCGGCCGGCAGAGCCACTTCAACCACGAGACGCCCTTCGACTCAGCCGTCTTCCGGGTCATGGGCGCCACCGTCGCCCTCCTGTGGCTGGCCGCGCTGGTCATCGCGATCCTGCTGCTGCGCGCGCGGATCCTGGACCGCGCCACCGCCTGGGCCGTGCGCCTCGCCGCCCTGATCGCCCTGGTGGGCGCCGCGATCGGGTTCGTGATGACGCGCCCCACGCCCGAGCAGCTCGCGGTCGGGGGCGACGCGGGAGTGGTGGGCGCGCACAGTGTCGGCGTCCCGGACGGCGGTCCCTCGATGGCCCTGACCGGCTGGTCCACGACCGGCGGCGATCTGCGCATCGCCCACTTCTTCGGCATGCACGCCCTCCAGGCGATCCCGCTCGTGCTGCTCCTGCTCGTCACGCTCGCCCCGAGGTTCGCGCGGCTGCGCGACGAACGGGTACGCCTGCGGCTGACGTTCGTGGCCTCGGGGACGTACGCGGCGCTCTTCGTCCTCGTCACCTGGCAGGCGGTGCGCGGCCAGGCGCTGCTGGACCCGGACGGCGCCACTCTCTCGGCGGCCGGCGCGATCGCGCTCCTCGCCGCGGCCGGGACGTGGGCGGCCCTGCGCACCCCGACCCCCACCGTGACCGCCCCCACCACAAAGGAGTTCGCCTCATGACCGGCTTCCTCTTCGACCTCAGCTTCTACCTCGCCGCGCCCGTCTGGCTGCTCATGATCTTCGCGCCCCGGTGGCGCGTGACCGAGCGGCTCGCGGCCTCGCCGCTGACCGTCGTGCCGATCCTGGCGGTCTATCTCGCCCTGGCGCTCCCGGTCTTCCCCGAGCTGTGGGCGGCGGTCAGCAGCCCGGACCTCGACCGCTTCCGGGAACTCACGGCTTTGGCGAACGGGGCCGGAGCGGTCTGGGCCCAGGTCATCGCCTGGGATCTGCTGGTCGGCCAGTGGATGTACCGAGAGGCCCGCCTGCGGGACATCTCGCCGCTGGTGATGGGGCCGCTGCTCGTCCTCACGATCCTGCTCTCCCCCTTCGGAGTGCTCGTGTTCCTGGTGCTGCGGGCGGCAAAGAGGAAGCCCACACACCCCGTGCCGGCGCCCCACACCGCCTGACCCGCTGCACCGAGGTCCTCCATCCGGACATGCCGGCCCGCGCACTCTTAGGCTGGTCCGATGCGAACCATCGACCGGGCCGTGGGGGCCGTGCTCGGCTCCGCCGTCGGGGACGCGCTCGGCGCTCCCTTCGAGTTCGGGCTGCCGGGGGTGTACCGGGAACGGTTCCCCTCGGAGCGGGGTGAGATGTGCGGGGGCGGCGGCTGGGACCCCGGTGAGGCCACCGACGACACCCAGATGGCCGTCCTGGTCGGGGAGTCGCTGCTCGAACGGGGTGGCCTCGATCTGCCGGACGTCTTCGCCCGGTTCGTGGCCTGGGCGGCGGCCGAACCCAAGGACATCGGACTCCAGACCGAGGACGTCCTCGGCAGCGGCGATCCCTGGGACACCGCGGCCGCCCGCCATTTCCAGGTCAACGGGCGTGCGGCAGGCAACGGTTCGCTGATGCGGGCCTCGACGTCGGCCGTCCACTTCGCCGCTGCGGGGTGCGAGGCCACCATGGCCGCCGCCCGCCGCATCGCCGCGCTCACCCACGGCGACGAGGCCGCCTGGGAGGGCACGGCCGTCCTCCACGAACTCGTCCGCGTCGCCCTCCTCGGCGACGACCCGCTCTCCGCCCTGCCCGCCGCCCTCGAAGCCGTCGCCCCGGCTCAGCGGGAACGCTGGGCCACCGTCCTTGCGCCCGGCTGGCATCCGGACGACGCGACGGAGTTCAACGGGGCGGTCTGGCCCTGCCTCGGGTCGGCCGTCTGGGCCCTGCGCACGACCGGCACCTTCGAGGAGGCGATGGCGGCGGCGATCGACCTCGGCGGCGACACGGACACCGTCGCGGCGGTCACCGGCCTCCTCGCGGGCGCGGTCCACGGCCCCGCCGCGATCCCGTCCCGCTGGACGGACCCCCTCCATGTCCCGCTCCCCGGCTTCGGCGACCGGGTCCTCCGAGCCGACGACCTCCGCGGCCTGGCCACCGCCCTCGCCACCGTCCCGGTCCCTCGTACCCGGTGATCGGGTCCGCACCTCACGCGCCCGGCAGGACCCGTCTCTCTCCTGCCGGCAGCCTGCTCCACCAGTGGGCGTAGCGGCTGTAGACCCGTGGTTCGCGCGCGGCGAGGAACGACGTCAGCGACCGGGCCTCGGCCGCGAGCCCCTCCCAGACCTCGTCCGGAAGACCGTGGAACGCCGTCGCCTCGATCCCTCCCTCCGCGGGACGCCACACCCCGGCGACATGGCCGTCGACCAGCAGGGTCGGCAGCACGTCTCCGTTCCTGCGGATGACCACCGGCCGGTAGTCGGGTGGGATGACCCGGCTGCGGTCGGCGTAGGCCAGCAGCGTGCTGTCCCACATGGCCATCAGCCGGGGAGGAGCGGGCGTGTCCTCGTCCGGGCGGGGCGCGCCCGGCACGTCGAACAGTTCTTCCCCGTCCGGTCCCTCCACCCGTACCAGCTCGTCGCCCAGCGCCGTCAGCACCCTCCTGACCCTGGCCCGCTGGACCATCGCGAACTGCGCCACGTCCGCCGCGGACGCGGGCCCGAACCCGGCGAGATAGCGCAGGGCCAGCGTCCCCAGCGCGGCGTCGGACACCTCCGGCGTCGGCGGCGCCGGCGGGTCCGGGGGTGCGACGTACGACGGCCGCTCCCCGAACGACCACGGTGGCGCGGTGGGCGCGTGCAGCAACGGCGTGTAGTGCCGCAGCCCCCACCAGGCCCCGGACTTCGGCGCGGTCCCGACCCGTTGCTCCAGCCAGGCCTCGTACTCCGCGTTCGTCCGGGGCCGGTCCGCGAAGGCCAGCAGCTCCGGGACGAGCGTGTCGGCGTCCGCGGGGTCAGACCCGAGACCGTGAAACGGTCACCGAGCCGCCCGGCCCTCAGTACGGGGTGCAGGGCCGTACGGAAGGCCTGGTAGTCGTCGGCGTGGACGGCATGCAGCGTGATCCGCATGAGGGTCGTCTTGACGACCGTCCCGTGCGCGAAGGCCTCGTCGAGTTCGGACGGGTCGAACCCGGCGATCCTGTTCCACAGGGCCAGATACGGCGAAGCCGGCTGCTGGGCCTGCAGCGCGACCACCCTCCGTACCGCGTCGGCGGCACCGACGTTCTCCCGACGGAGCAGCAACTGCCGGGCGAGGGTCGACCGGTTGAGCCCCCGGGCGCTGATCTTCATGCGGAAATCATCCCGCACCTCACGGGCGGCGCGTCCGGACCGTGGCGAGGACCTCCCGGTCGGGCTGGAGGGTCAGGCTCGGCACGGGGCGTATCTCGCCGGGGTCGAGGTCGAGCCGGAACCGACGGGCGAGGACAGCGAGGATCAGGACGGCCTCGACCATCGCGAACCGCGTCCCGAGGCACACCCGGGGCCCGCCGCCGAACGGGAACCACGCGTACTCGGGTATGTCGTCCCCGACCTCGCCCTCCACCGTGCCCCAACGCTCCGGGCGGAACTCGTCCGGATCGCCGAACCAGCGCCCGTCCCGGTGCGTGGCCCACTGGCTGCTCCACACCCGCGTCCCGGGCGCTATCGGCATCCCGCCGAGCTTCGCGCCCTCCCGGGCCACACCGGTGAGGAGCCAGATGGTCGGGTAGAGCCGGAGCGTCTCCTTCACGACGGCCTGCGCGTACGTCAGCTGGGCGTAGTCGTCGAAGCCCGGCTCACGGTCACCGAGGACCCGGTCCAGCTCCTCCCCCAGTGCGTCCCGCACCCGGGAACTGCCGGAAAGCAGATGCCAGGCCCAGACGAGGGTGGAACTGGTGGTCTCGTGTCCGCCGATGTAGAGGGTGACGGTCTCGTCGCGGATCTCCTGGTCTGAGAGGTGCGCGCCGGTCTCGTCCTGGGCGGCGAGGAGCCGGCTGAGGAGGTCGGGCCGGTCGCCGTCGCCATCGCCATCGCGGTGGCGGGCTACCACCCGGGCGACCTCGGCGTCGATGACGGCGGTGGCGCGCTTGATACGCGCCCTTCCCGGTGTGGGCACCCAGTCGGGCAACAGGGCTCCGATGCCGCTGAATTCGGCGCCGATCTCCTTCTGGGCGACATCCATGGCACGGCCGATGGACTCCGCGTCGGCGGCGGTGTCCACGCCGAAGATGGTCCGGACGGCGATCAGTTGGGTGAGGGCGGCCATCTCCTTCTTGATGTCGATGCGCTGTCCGTCGCTCCACCGGTCGGCCAGGCCGACGGCGCACTCGGCCATCGTGGCTGCGTAGGAACGCACCTGCTTGGGCCGGACGGAGGGCTGGACGAGGGAGCGCTTGCGGCGCCAGTCGGCGCCCTTGGCGACCACGACTCCGTTCCCCAGCAGCGTGCGGAAGGCTATGCCGAGGTCGGGCTGGTCGAAGGTGCTCTCGACCTGGGTGAGGAGTTCACCGATGGTGTCGGGATGCGCGATGAAGAGTGCCGGGCCGCGTCCGAAGCGCCAGCTGACGACGTCACCGCGCTCGCGCAGCCGCTCGAAGAAGGCGAGCGGGTCCTTGCCGAACTCCGGAAGGTTCCCGAGCAGCGGTACACCTCGTGGCCCCGGCACGATCGGGTGTCCGCCGGCCGTCTCCTCGACGGCGGCCGAACCGGCTTGCGTGGTCACGTGCGTCCCCTCCCAGCGGTGTTGCCCGGTGTGTGAGTCCATGGAATCGGAGAGGCCTGACACTCCGCCACCCCTGTGGACAACGCCCCTGTGGACAACTCCGCCCCTGCCGGACGAATACCGCGCCGTCGGGAAAGAAACCCTCGGTCAGCCCGACGGCAGCCCTCGAACGCCAGGAACACGCGGACACGCCGAGAGCACGTGGGCACGCGGAGAGCACGTGGGACGGGGACACGCCAAGGGCACGCCCGACGCACGCCTCGCGCACGCCGAGAGGCCCGTGGCGGCGGCCACGGGCCCCTGCAGGCGGGTTCGGAAGCGAAGCGTCAGCCCACCGAGCTGTACGCCACGACTCCCCTCAGCAGCGACTCCACCGCCTTGCGCGCGTTCTTGGCGACGGTGCTGTTCTCCTTCGGCGCCGCGGCCGCGATCTGCCCCAGGACGTCGATGACCTGCTTGCACCAGCGCACGAAGTCACCGGCGGGCATCTCCGCCTCCCGCAGGACCTCGTCGAGCCCCTTGTCGGACGCCCACTGATAGGCGGCCCAGGCGAAGCCGAGGTCGGGCTCGCGCTGTCCCACCCCTTCCGCCTGATTGATCTTGAACTCTTCCTCCAGGGCGTCGAGACGCCCCCAGATCCGCACCATCTCGCCGAGCGCGGCCTTGGCCTTCCCGGTGGGGAGCTTCGGCGCCACGGCGTCGTCGGACTGACGTGCCTCGTACACCAACGCCGAGACGCACGCCGCCAGTTCCGGCGGGGTCAGACCCTCCCACACCCCGTCGCGCAGGCACTCGCTCGCCAGCAGGTCGAGTTCGCCGTAGAGCCGGGCGAGCCGCTTGCCGTTGCCGGTGACCTCGTCGCCGCGCAGATAGTCGAGCTCGGTGAGGAGCGCGACGATCCGGTCGAAGGTGCGGGCGATCGTGTTGGTCCGGCCTTCGATGCGCCGTTCGAGCTGCCGGGTGTCACGCTCCAGCCGGTGGTAGCGCTCGGCCCAACGGGCGTGGTCCTCACGCTCGTCGCAGCCGTGACAGGGGTGCGCGCGCAGCTCGGTACGGAGCCGGCTGATCTCGCGGTCGTCGGCCGCGGCGGCACGCTGCCTGTGGTGCCGCTCGGGGTGGAGGTGGCCCGCCTTGGTGCGCAGCGCGGAGGCGAGATCCCGGCGGGACTGCGGGGAGCGCGGGTTGAAGGACTTGGGGATCCTCATGCGCTCCATGGCCTCGACCGGTACCGGGAAGTCGATCGACGCGAGCCGCTTGACCTGCCGTTCGGCCGTGAGCACGAGCGGGCGCGGCCCGTCGTGGGACTCGAAGCCGCGGTGGCCGTTGGTCCGCCCCGCCGGGATCCCCGGGTCGAGGACGAGGGCCAGTCCGGCGAACTTGCCCGTGGGCACGTGGATGACGTCGCCCGGCTTCAGCTTCTCCAGGGAGGCGGCGGCGGCCGCCCGCCGCTGCGCGGCGCCCTGCTTGGCCAGTTCGGTCTCGCGGTCCTTGAGGTCGCGGCGCAGTCGCGCGTACTCCTCGAAGTCCCCGAGGTGGCAGGTCATGCCCTCCCGGTAGCCCTCCAGGCCCTCTTCGTTCTTCTGGACCTGGCGGGAGATGCCGACGACCGACCTGTCTGCCTGGAACTGCGCGAACGACGTCTCCAGGAGCTCGCGCGAGCGGTGGGCGCCGAACTGGTCGACCAGGTTGACGGCCATGTTGTACGACGGCTTGAAACTGGAGCGCAGCGGATACGTACGCGTGCCCGCGAGTCCGGCGAGGTGGCCCGGGTCCAGACCGCGCTGCCAGAGAACGACCGCGTGGCCTTCGACGTCGATGCCGCGGCGGCCGGCGCGTCCGGTGAGCTGGGTGTACTCGCCGGGGGTGATGTCGGCGTGCTGCTCGCCGTTCCACTTGACGAGCTTCTCCAGAACCACGGACCGGGCGGGCATGTTGATGCCCAGCGCGAGGGTCTCGGTCGCGAAGACCGCCTTGACGAGACCGCGGACGAACAGCTCCTCCACGACCTCCTTGAACGTGGGCAGCATGCCGGCGTGGTGGGCGGCGATGCCGCGCTCCAGGCCTTCCAGCCACTCGTAGTACCCGAGGACGTGGAGGTCCTCGGACGGGATCGCGGCCGTGCGCTCCTCGACGATCTCGCGGACCCGCTGCCGCGCCTCGTCGTTGTTGAGCCGCAGGCCCGCGTAGAGGCACTGCTGGACGGCGGCCTCGCAGCCGGCCCGGCTGAAGATGAAGGTGATGGCGGGAAGGAGTCCTTCGGCGTCGAGGCGGTCGATGACCTCGGGCCGTCCGGGCGTCCAGATACGGGAGCGCTGACGGCGCTCGCGCTCGCGGTCGGCCTCGCGGACCATCTTGCCGCGGCGCCGCTCACGCGGGTTGTACGTACGGGAGTTCTCCGTGCGGGCCAGGCGCAGCAGGTCGGGGTTGACCTCGCGGCGCGCCGCGCCGCGGCCGCCGTGGTCGGTCTCCTCCTCGAAGAGGTCGTACATCCGGCGGCCGGCCAGGACGTGCTGCCAGAGCGGCACGGGACGGCTCTCGGAGACGATGACCTCGGTGTCGCCCCGGACGGTGTCGAGCCAGTCGCCGAACTCCTCGGCGTTGGAGACGGTCGCGGAGAGTGACACGAGAGTCACCGACTCGGGGAGATGGATGATCACTTCCTCCCAGACCGCGCCGCGGAAGCGGTCCGAGAGGTAGTGCACCTCGTCCATGACCACGTAGCCGAGGCCGCTGAGCGCCTGGGACCCCGCGTACAGCATGTTGCGGAGGACCTCGGTGGTCATGACGATGATCGGGGCGTCCCCGTTGACGCTGTTGTCGCCGGTGAGGAGGCCGACCTTGCCCGGGCCGTACCGCTTCACGAGGTCGGCGTACTTCTGGTTCGACAGCGCCTTGATCGGTGTCGTGTAGAAGCACTTGCGCCCCTGGAGCAGGGCGAGGTGGACGGCGAACTCGCCGACGATGGTCTTGCCCGAGCCGGTGGGCGCGGCGACGAGCACGCCTTTGCCCGCTTCGAGTGCCTGGCAGGCCTCGATCTGGAAGGGATCCAGACCGAACTCGTACATCTCGCGGAAGGGGGCCAGCGCCGTGGCCTGCTCGGCGTTGCGGGCCCGGGCAGCTGCGTACGCTTCGGCTGGTGTGAGGTCCTCTGTCATCTTGCTGTCGAGCCTACCCGCCACCTCTGACAGTGACGCGATCTTTAATGAGGGACCGAAGACCCGGCCGGAGGCGCCAGGACCCGCAGCGCTCCGGGCACGCAGTCGGCGGTCAGCGGAAGCGGTCCGAGCGGCTCGCCGTCGGCGTATCCGGTGACGTCAGGCGCGTCGAGAGTGAGGGAGCGGACGCGGTGGACGGTGACCGCGGGGTGGTCGAGGTGGGTGCCCCGGTAGACCCGCGGGAAGACCTTGATCAGCGTCGTACGCCTGCAGTCGCCGACGACGGTGACGTCGAAGAGCCCGTCGTCCATGCTCGCCCCCGCGCAGATCCGCATGCCGCCGCCGTACGAGGTGCCGTTGCCGACCGCGACGAGCGTGGCCTCGACCTGCCGCTCGGTGCCGTCGTCGAAGGTGAGGCGGTACGGGACGGGCCGGAAGGCGGCGAGCTCGGCGATCATCGCGAGGTCGTACCTGAAGCGGCCGACGGGCAGCCGCATACGGTTGCCGCGGTCGTTGACCCGGGAGTCGAAGCCGGAGGCGAGGACGGTGCCGAACCACCGGTCGCCGACCCTGCCCAGGTCGATGTCGCGCCCGGCCTCGCCCTGGAGCAGCTCGGCGGCGAGCCGGCCCGCGGCCGTCGGCGCACGCAGGGGCAGGCCGAGGGCGCGGGCGAAGTCGTTTCCGGTGCCGACGGCGACCACACCGAGCGGAGTACGGGTCCCGGCCACGGCCTGCAGGGCGAGGGAGACCATGCCGTCGCCGCCTACGGCGACGAGCGCGCCGGTTCCGCCCACGACGGCCTCGCGGGCGCGCCGCAGGGCGTCGTCGGCGTCGGCGCCGAGGAGGGTGCGGACGGTGAATCCGGCGTCCTCGAAGGCGCGAGCGGCGGGTCGCGCGGCGTGCGCGCCCCGGCCGCGACCCGCGGTGGGGTTCACGAGGAGGCTGATCTCGCGGGTCATGGGGGTCCCCCCCGGACGGAGCTGGGGGCAGGACCCTACAAGATCAGGTGATGTCGTCGTAACCGCCGGGACGGAGCGACCTTCCGCCGTCGGCCTCGCCGGCGGACTGCTCGCGCAGGGCGCGGGCGGCGCTGACCGTTTCGACGGCTCCGACGGCCTCGGGGGTGAGGTCGAGGCTGGAGGCCTCGTCGTCGTCGAGCTCGGCGTCCGGGTCCTTCCGGGCGCGGCGCCGGTCGTTCAGGATCGCGATGCCGACGGCGATGAAGTAGAGGACGATGATCGGCCCGGAGAGGGCGATCATGCCGAAGGGGTCGGTCGACGGGGTGGCGATCGCACCGAAGACGAAGACGCCCATGATCACGCCGCGCCACCAGCCCGCCATGCGCTTGCCGGTCACGACGCCGGCGAAGTTGAGCATGATCAGCAGCAGGGGCAGTTCGAAGGCGAGTCCGAAGACGAGCACCATGCGCGTGGTGAAGTCCAGGATGTCGTCGAGGGAGACGAAGTTCGAGGCGACCTCGGGCGTGATGCTGATCAGGACCTTCACGCTGACCGGCATGATCAGGTACGCGACGTAGGCGCCGGCGGCGAAGAGCGGCACGGCGACGGCGGCGAAGTAGTACGCGTAGCGCTTCTCACTCTTGTGCAGGCCGGGCGCGACGAACGCCCACAGCTGGTACAGCCAGACCGGAGAGGCCGCGATGACACCCGCCAGCATGACCACCTTCACCGTCGAGGTGAACGGTGACAGCACGGTCTGGTACGCGATGACGACGCAGCGCCCGCCGGTGTTGTCGGCGATCGAGGTGCCGGGCGGGCACTTCGGGACGGGCGAGGAGAGGAAGTCCATCAGCTGCTGGCTGAAGAACGCGGCCACCACCGAGGTCACGACGACCGCGAGCATCGCCTTGGCGACCCGGTTGCGCAGCTCGCGCAGGTGCTCCACGAGCGGCATCCGCCCCTCGGGGTCCTTCTCCTTCTTCGTGCGGGCAGGCTTGAGCAACCCACGTCCTCATCTCGTGCGGCAGGCCGTCGTGCAGCGGCCTTGGGGGTCGAGCGGGGTCAGCGCTGGGTGGTGTCCGAGGGCTCGGTCACGGGCCGGGCGGAGGTGACGTCGCCAGGGGAGGCCTTGATGGTGCGCTGCGCGGCCGGGGGCTGCTCGGCCGGCGGGTCGGCGGGGGCGGGCTGCTGGCCCTCCGACTTCATCGCCTTGGCCTCGCTCTTCAGGATGCGCGCCGACTTGCCGAGGGAACGGGCCATCTCGGGCAGCTTCTTGGCTCCGAAGAGCAGCACGATGACAAGGAGGATCAGGCTGATCTCGAGAGGGCCGATCTGACGGAACATAAGCGTGGTCTACCTTCTCATCGAGGCGGCGTGGTGCTGGTCTGGCGGCCGCCGCCCGGACTGGTGTCCGAACCCGACCGTCAGCGATCGTAACGCGCACGAGTAAACGCAGGGCAATCCCCGTGCGTACACCCGTTTGCGACCCGCACCTCATGAATCTGGGCCGCGATCAGCAGCGTACCCCGCGCTGCCGCAGGCGAGGAGACCACCACCCGCGCCCGCAGAGCGCTGCCGCACGGCACGGATTCCGTGTGCTAGCGCAGCGCCCCGCCGGTCTGGCCGAGGTCGGTGGCGGCGCGTTCGAGGTCTTCGGCGGCACGGTTGATGCGCTCGGTGGTGCGGGCCACTTCGCGGCCGAGTCGCTGGGCTTCGAGGAAGACCCTGATGGCGAGGATGCCGAGGACGGCGATACCGAGGAAGCCGAGTGCGATGGCGAGCATGGGCCAGAACATGTGCCGAGCCTAGACGCTGTCCGGATGCCGAGCGGTCCGGCGAGGCACGGGACGACCGCCGGGCAGGGCGTCAGACGGTGGAGGAGTGCAGCCGCAGGGTGCGGACGCCGCCGCCGGTGAGGAGTTCGACGATCCGCTCACCCGCGGGCTTGCGGACGGAGCTGCCGCACTCGGGGCAGGTGAACGAGTAGAAGGTGGTACGGCGGCTGGCGCCGATGGCGAGACGCAGGGCGCCAGCGGAGAGTTCGAAGCAGGCACGACAGTCCGGGCAGGCGGCCTTGAAGAAGACCGGTGCGATCGAAGCCGTCATTCCGTGCATCACGGACATTTCCCTCGTACCTCTCGTCCCGCGCTCTCGCTTGCCTGTACTCGGTCCCGCGTCCCCCACCACCACGTCTTCACCCTCCCCCGGCAACTGCGTCGACTCGGCGGGGAATGTCACACTCCCCTGCCTTACTCCTGGCCCTCGTACGCGGCGAGTGCCGCGGACGCCGCCTCTCTCGCACTGTCGGCGAGGTCCTGTGGGGACACGATCCGCCCGTCGCTGCCGAGCCGCAGCGCCAGCCGCCGCAACGAGGCGGGAGTCGGAGTGCGCAGCGTGATGCGCAGCCCGCCGTCGGGCAGCTCCTCGGCCCGGTCGTGCGGGTAGTACTCCGCGACCCAGCGGCCACCGGGTCCCACCTCGACGACGACCTCCGGGTCCTCCGCGGACGGCTGGACGAGCCCTTCCGACAGATCCCGGAGTTCGAGCTCCGGCGGCGCGGCGTGCTCGTCCAGGATCCGGATCTCGGCGACCCGGTCGAGACGGAAGGTGCGGCGCGCCTCGGAGAGCCGGCACCACGCCTCCATGTAGGTGTGCCCGACGGCGAAGAGCCGGATCGGGTCCACCTCGCGCTCGGTCAGCTCGTCACGGGCGGGCGAGTAGTACCGCACCCACAGCCGCCGGCGCTCCGAGATCGCCCGGTCCACCTCGGCGAAGACACCGCCCTCGGACTCGAAGGTGACCGAGAGCCGCGCGCTCGCCCCGGCGACCTCACCGGCCGCCGTCTCCAGCTTGGCGGTGGCCCGCAGCAGGGCCTCCCGGTCGCTCTCCCGCAGCCCGGGCAGCGTCGCCACGGCCCGCGCGGCGACCAGCAGCGCCGTCGCCTCGTCCGCGGCGAGGCGCAGCGGCTCGGCCACATCGTCCGGGTTGTGCCACCAGATCCGGTCACCGTCGGTGTCGATGTCGAGCAGGTCGCCGCCGCGGAAGCTCGTGCCGCACATCGGCAGCACGTCGAGGTCCGAGATCAGCTCGTCCTCGGTGATCCCGAAGGCGCGGGCCACGTCGGCGACATGCGCGCCGGGCCGTTCCCGCAGGTAGGTGACGAGGGAGAGCATCCGCCTCGTCTGGTCGATCGCGTTCGCAGCCATGCTGTACGTCTCCCCCTTCAGCCCTTGGCCACGGCGCGCAGCCGGTCCACCACGTCGGCCCGCAGATCCGCGGGCTCGATGACGACGACATCGGGACCGAACTCCACGAGCCAGGCGTCCAGGCCGTGCCCGTACGGAATCTCCAGCTCGTCCCAGCCGTCCGCGCCCTCGTGCACGGACTGGGCGCGGGCCCGCAGCGGGTAGCCGCAACCGGCACGCAGGCGGATGCGGGCGGAGCGGGTGGCGCTCTCGCCGGCCCAGCTCTCCACGGTCTCGCGGACGGTGACCACGTCGGGCACGGGCGCGGTGAAGGCGCCGGCCCGGGAGCGGACCTTGCCGGTGATACGGGAGAGGCGGAAGACCCTCTCGGCACCACGGTCGCGGTCCCAGCCGGCCAGGTACCAGTGGCCGCGCCAGCACTCCAGGGTCCACGGCTCGACCTGGCGGGTCTCGGGGCGGGCCGCCGTCGCCTTGCGGTAGTCGAAGACGACCGGGCGGCGGTCGCGGCAGGCCAGCATCAGGGGCTCGAAGGCGGCCTCGTGCACCGGGATGCGCGGTTCGAGCGCGCTGTGCTGGGCGTCGTACGAGTCCTCGGCCTCGGGCATGCCGGCCGCGCGGAGCTTCTGCAGGGCGCCGCTGGCGGCACCGGCGAGGCGGGCCTGCTGCCAGACCCTGGCGGCCAGGCCGAGCGCCGCGGCCTCCTCGGCGTCGAGGGTGATCGGGGGGAGCCGGTTGGAGTCGCGGCGGGCCAGGTAGCCGGTCTCGCCCTCCAGGTTCTCGACGGTCTCGATGACCAGGCCGAGCTCGCGCAGATCATCCTTGTCGCGCTCGAACATCCGGTTGAAGGAGTCGTCGGTTCCGGCTTCCATGTAGGCCTCGATGGAGCCGCGCAACTCGCGCTTGCTGAGCGGTCTGCGGGTCCCGAGCAGGCAGAGGGCCAGATTCATCAGCCGCTCGGCCTTGGCAATCGCCATCGACGCCCTGCACCTCTTCTGCCGGATTGACTTCTGGGGACATCCGACCGTACCGCCCCGGGGTGTCCGGGCAAAAGCCGAGGGCCCGTGCCTCGGCAGGCACGGGCCCTCGTTCGAGCGGATCCGGTCAGCGCTTCTTGACCGCGACCAGGTCGCAGACGAAGATCAGCGTCTCGCCGGGGGCGATCGCGCTGCCCGCACCCCGGTCGCCGTAGGCGAGGTGCGCGGGGATGACCAGCTGGCGGCGGCCGCCGACCTTCATGCCCTGCACGCCCTGGTCCCAGCCCTGGATGACCTGGCCGACACCGAGCTGGAAGTCCAGCGCGCTGCCGCGGTTCCAGGAGGCGTCGAACTCCTCACCGGTGGAGAAGGCCACACCCACGTAGTGGACCTTGACGAAGTCGCCGGCGCCGGCCACCTCGCCGTCGCCCTCCCAGATGTCCTTGATCTCCAGGTCGGCCGGCGGCTCGCCGCCCGGGAAGTCGACCTCGGGCTTCTCGATGCTCACTGCAGTGTGCTCCTCAAACTGATGAACCGCGCAACGGTGAAGTGCGCGACCGGGACAGTCTTACATCTTCGCCAGGATGTCGACGGCGAACACCAGCGTGGAGTTCTTCGGAATCCCCTGCTGCTCCTGGTCGCCGAAGGCCTCGGACGGCGGGGCGACGATCAGGATGCGGCTGCCGACCTTCTTGCCGGTGATCCCGTTCTTGAGGCCCTTCAACGTGAGCTGTGCCAGCGGGAAGTTCTGGGTCTTGCCCGTCGCGTACGTCGAGTCGAAGACCTTGCCGTCCTTCCACAGCGCCGCGACGTAGTTCACGACGACCGTGTCGGTGCCCTGCACGACCTCGCCCTTGGACTCCAGGATGTAGTTGGAGACGAGCTTGGTGGGCGGGTCCACCTTCGGCACGGTGAGCGAGGGGGCCTTGCCGTCGGTGTTCGTACCGACCTTGGGAAGGTCCTTGTTGTCCTGGGCGACCTCGGTGCCCTCGGCGGACTTCGGGATCGTGGTGGACTTCAGGATGTCCACGACGAAGACGAGGGTGGCGTTGGGCTTGATGTCACCCTGGCCCTGCTCCCCGTAGCCGAGTTCCGGGGGGATGCCGATCTCGACACGGCTGCCGACCTTCTGGCCCTCGAGGCCCTGGTCCCAGCCCTTGATGACCTGGCCGGCACCGAGGGTCAGGTCGAACGGCGTCCCCCGGTCGAAGCTGTTGTCGAAGGGGGTGGTCGAGTCCCAGGCCTGGCCCAGGTAGTTCACCTGGAGCGCGTCGCCCTTCTTCGTGACCGCACCGTCGCCCTCGCTGATCACGTTGACCTTGAGCTCCTTGGGCGGGTCGCCCTCGCCCTTCGAGAGGGTGGGCTTCTCCCCGAACTTCTCACCCGCGGTAATGGCGGGCAGCCCGTTCTTCATCTGGGCGGAATCGGAGCCTCCGTCGTCGCTGCCGCAGGCCGCGGTCGAGAGCAGCAGCAAGGGGACGACCAGTAGGCCGGCAAGTCGGCGCACGTGTTCCTCAGATCTCAGACGGCACATTAGTTGCTCGACACTCTAGGGGACCGTCCGGACAGGCCAAGGGCCCCGCGCGTCGATCGCGCGGGGCCGCGGCACTTCGTACGCCGATGTCCTACATTCCGGCGATCAGTTTTTCCACCCGGTCGTCGACGGACCGGAAGGGGTCCTTGCACAACACGGTGCGCTGCGCCTGGTCGTTGAGCTTGAGGTGGACCCAGTCGACGGTGAAGTCCCGTCGTTGCTCCTGCGCACGGCGGATGAAGTCGCCGCGCAGTCGCGCCCTGGTGGTCTGCGGGGGCACGGACTTGCCCTCGAAGATCTTCAGGTCGTTGCAGATCCGTGCCGCCTGCCCCTTGCGCTCCAGCAGGTAGTAGAGCCCGCGGCGACGGTGGATGTCGTGGTACGCGAGGTCTATCTGCGCGACGCGCGGGTGCGACATGGTCATGTTGTTCTTCGCCCGGTACCGCTCGATGAGCTTGTACTTCATGACCCAGTCGATCTCGGTGCCGATCCGGTCCAGGTCCTCGGCCTCGATCGCGTCCAGCGCGCGGCCCCACAGCTCCAGGACCTGGGCGACCGTGCCCGTACGGATACCCCTGCGGTCGACGAAGTCCGCGGCCTTCTCGTAGTACTCGCGCTGGACCTCCAGGGCGGAGGCCTCTCGGCCGCTGGCGAGGCGGACCTTGCGCTGGCCGGTGATGTCGTGGCTGACCTCGCGGATGGCCCGGATCGGGTTCTCCAGCGTCAGGTCGCGCATGACGGTGCCCGCCTCGATCATGCGCAGCACGAGGTCGGTGGCGCCGACCTTGAGCAGCATGGTCGTCTCGGACATGTTCGAGTCGCCGACGATGACGTGCAGCCGGCGGTAGCGCTCGGCGTCCGCGTGCGGCTCGTCACGGGTGTTGATGATGGGACGGGAGCGGGTCGTCGCGGAGCTGACGCCCTCCCAGATGTGCTCGGCCCGCTGGGAGACGCAGTAGACCGCGCCACGCGGGGTCTGCAGCACCTTTCCGGCGCCGCAGATGAGCTGTCGGGTGACGAGGAAGGGAATGAGGATGTCCGCCAGCCGGGAGAACTCGCCGTGGCGGGCGACGAGATAGTTCTCGTGGCAGCCGTAGGAGTTTCCCGCCGAGTCGGTGTTGTTCTTGAAGAGATAGACGTCGCCCGCGATTCCCTCCTCGTGCAGGCGGCGTTCGGCGTCGACGAGCAGGCCTTCGAGAATGCGCTCGCCGGCCTTGTCGTGGGTGACCAGTTCGGTCACGTTGTCGCATTCCGGCGTTGCGTATTCCGGATGCGAACCCACGTCCAGGTACAGGCGGGCGCCGTTCCGCAGGAAGACATTGCTGCTGCGGCCCCATGACACGACACGGCGGAAGAGGTAGCGCGCCACTTCGTCAGGAGACAGTCGGCGCTGTCCCCTGAACGTGCACGTGACGCCGTACTCGTTCTCCAGCCCGAAAATGCGGCGGTCCATGTCTGAACATTACGCCTGAAGGCCTGAGCTGAAACCGGGTTCGACGGCCCCGTTTCGATCATTTTCCGATGAGTGCGTGTTCTTTTCGGTGTGGCCCGCCCCGCCCGTGGCCGCGCTGACGGCGTGTCGCGTGCCGCGTCCGGGCGCCGCGAGCACCCGGCCGGTGGCCAGCAGGACCAGGAGGGCCACCGCGCCACCGGCTCCGGCGACGGCGAAGCCCGCGGTGGTTCCGGCGAGTTCGACGACCGGCCCGGCGACCGCGGAGCCCAGTGCGGCGCCCACGCCGAAGGTCGTGACGAGCCAGGAGAAGGCCTCGGTGACGGTGCCGCTCGGGGCGTGCCGGTCGACGACGATGAAGCCGCAGGCGAGGGCGGGGGCGAGGAAGACGCCGGAGAGCGCCGCGAGGGCGGTCATCGGCAGGACACCGGGGGTGAGCATGAGCGGGAGATAACCGAGGGCGAGCAGACCGACGATGACCGTCAGCCGCCGCTCGGGGGCGCCCGCCCAGCGACGGGCGCCGTAGAGGACGCCGCCTGTCAGCGCGCCGAGGCCGAGGGCGGCCATCAGCCAGCCGTACGCGGATTCGTTGCCCCGGTCGTCGGCGTACGCGAGGCCGGCGACCGTGATGGAACCGAGGGCGAGCCCGACGAAGAAGAACGAGCCGAGCAGGGCCAGGAGGCCGGGCGAGCGCAGGGCGCCGAGCCAGTGCGCCTCGCGGGGCTCCGAGCGCCACGCGCGCGAGGGCTCGGAGAGGACCACGGAGAGCGCCCCCAGGACGCCCAGGACGTTGAGGACGAACAGGGCCGCGGCGGGCGACCAGAGGGCCACCAGGAGGGTCACCAGCAGGGGGCCGACGGTGAACATGACTTCCTGGGCGACGGCGTCCAGTGCGTAGGCCCGGTGGACCCGGTCCTCCCGGCCGAGGACGCTCGGCCACAGGGCACGCAGCCCGCCTTCGAGGGGCGGGGTGAAGAGCCCGGCGACGACGACCGCCGCGTAGGCGAGCGCGAGGGGGCTGATTCCGGCCAGGGCCAGGACGATCATGCCGAGGGCGGAGACGAGCGCGGCGGGGAGCTGGACGCGCGGCTGCCCCTTCAGGTCGACGGCGCGGCCGAGGAGCGGCTGCCCGACGGCGGTGGCGATGCCGTACGCGGCGGTGAGCCCGCCCGCGAGGCTGTAGCTGCCGCCCTCGGAGCGGACGAAGAGCACGATGGCGATGGGCCCGGTGCCGTTGGGGAGCCGGCCGACGAGCGTGCCGGTGAGCAGCCGCAGCGCGTGCGGCGCCCTGAGGATGTCGCGATATCCGCGGCTCTCCTTGGCCTCGGTGGCCATGTCGTCTCCTCTCCCCCGGTGCCCACCCCCGAGGTTTTACGTATAACGTCCGGGGTCATACGTACCATGGCGGGATCCCACGGGTCCACCCCGAGGGCAGCGGACCACCTCTCGCGGAGGCACGAGTGCAGACCCCAGAGTCCCCCGGCTCGGCGCGACCCACCAGTCGGGACGTCGCCAGGGCCGCCGGGGTGTCGCAGGCGACCGTCTCCCTGGTCCTCGGCGACAAGTGGCGGGGCCGGGTCTCGGAGCGCACCGCCGAGGCCGTGCGCGAGGCCGCCCGCACGCTCGGATACCGGCTGAATCTCGCCGCTCGGAACCTCCGCCTCGGCCGCACGAGGACCGCGCTTCTGGTCGTCCCGGCGCTCACCAACGAGTTCTTCGCCCGGGTCTACACCGGCGCCGCCACGGTCGCCGCCCGCCACGGCTTCGGCGTCGTGCTCTACCCCTCCCCCGACGGCGTCGGCCCGGCCAAGGACCCCTTCGCCTCCGCGCGGGCCGCGCTCGACGGGATCATCGCCTCTTCCATGGCCGCCGACGCCCTGAAGGCCTTCCACGGCACCGACCTGCCGCTGGTCATGCTCGACAGCGACCCCTCCGACACCGGCGCGGCCGCCCACGTCAACCTCGACATCGCCGACGGCATGCGTCAGGTCGCCGCCCACCTCAGCGCCCTGGGCCACCGCCGCTTCGTCCATCTGGCCTCGGCGGTGCCGTCCTGGACGTTCGACGTCCGCGCGGCGGCCCTCACCGACGCGCTGGGCGACGCCGACGTACGGACGGTCCGCGCACCCCTCGACGTGGACGGCGCCCGCGCCGCCGCCGAACGCGCCCTCACCGGCCCGGGACCGCACCCCACGGCCCTGATCTGCGACGACGACGTCCTCGCCGCCGGCGCCTGCAAGGCCGCGCGCCGACTCGGCCTGCGCGTCCCCGAGGACGTCTCGGTCACCGGCTTCGACGATCTGGCGCTCGCCACCGCCGTGGAGCCGGAACTCACGACCGTACGGCTGCCCGCCGAGCACATCGGCGAACGCGGCATGGCCGCCCTCCTGGCCGTCCTGGCGGGCGACAGCCCCGACCCCGGCGACCTCCCGGTGACCCTGATCCCCCGAGCCTCCTCCGGCCCCGCCCCAGCCTGAACGGCCAGGCCCTGCCGGAGCGGAGCCGAAGCGGCGTCGAAGCGGGCCCGGTCCGGGGCACGACGGCCGGTCCGGGCCGCGCCGGCCTGCCGGAGCGCGCACGGCCGATCCCGACCACCGGCCGGTCCGAGGCACGACGGCCGGTCCGGGCCCCAGCCGGGCGGTCCGGACCGGCCCGGTGCGGGCGCGACGAAGGCCCCGGGCCGCTCTCGGCGGGGCGGTTTCCAGGGGCCTTCGTCTCGTCGTGCTCTTCCGGAGTTCTACCCCTCCGAGTCCTCCGCGATCTCGTCGGACGGCTCGTCCGTCTTGGCACTCGCCGCGTTGTCCGCGTCCAGGAGGCGCGCCAGCTGACGCCCGACGATCCGCTTGAACTTGCGCTGCTGCGGACGCTTGCGGTCGAGGACCGCCACCTCCAGACGCTCCGCGGGGATCTCCCGCTCGCTGCCGTTGGTGTCCCGCGAGAGGGCCTGCACGGCCAGCTTCAGCGCCTCGGCGAGCGACATGCCGTCACGGTGCCGCTGGTCGAGGAAGCTGCTGATCTGCTCCGCGTTGCCGCCGACCGCGACCGAGCCGTGCTCGTCCACGATCGAGCCGTCGTGCGGCAGCCGGTAGATCTGGTCGCCCTCGGGCTCCTCGCCGACCTCGGCGACGACCAGCTCCACCTCGTACGGCTTCTCGCCGGCGCTGGAGAAGATCGTGCCCAGCGTCTGGGCGTACACGTTCGCCAGGCCCCGGGCCGTCACATCGTCACGGTCGTAGGTGTAGCCCCGCAGATCGGCGTAGCGCACACCGCCGATGCGGAGGTTCTCGTACTCGTTGTACTTGCCCGCCGCAGCGAAGCCGATCCGGTCGTAGATCTCGCTGAACTTGTGCAGCGCGCGGGACGGGTTCTCACCGACGAACACGATGCCGTCGGTGTACTGCAGGACGACCAGACTGCGGCCTCGGGCGATGCCCTTGCGGGCGTACTCCGCCCGGTCGGCCATGGCCTGCTGGGGTGAGACATAGAACGGAGTCGACACCGGCTACCCGTCCCTTTCTTCTGGGATTCTACGGACGACGAGTGGTCAGAGCAGGGCCGCGCGCGGGCCGTCGGGCTGCTCCAGGCGCCGATCGGTGACCGAGCGGGCGAGCGAGGAGGACTCCTCCTCGGTGAGCCTGCGGAAGCCCTCGTCGGTGATGACGGTGACGATCGGGAAGATACGGCGGTACAGGTCCGGGCCGCCGGTCGCCGAGTCGTCGTCGGCAGCGTCGTACAGCGCCTGGACGACCAGCGTGGTGGCCTGCTCCTCCGTGAGATCGGGGCGGTACAGCTTCTTCATCGAACCCCGGGCGAAGACCGAACCGGAGCCCGTGGCGGCGAAGCCGTGCTCCTCGGAGCGGCCGCCGGTCACGTCGTAGGAGAAGATGCGGCCCTTCTCCTTGCCCTCGTCCCAGCCGGCGAAGAGCGGCACGACGGCCAGACCCTGCATGGCCATGCCGAGGTTGCCGCGGATCATGGTGGACAGACGGTTCGCCTTGCCCTCCAGGGAGAGCGTCGCGCCCTCCACCTTCTCGAAGTGCTCCAGCTCCAGCTGGAACAGCTTGACCATCTCGACGGCGAGACCGGCGGTTCCGGCGATGCCGACGGCCGAGTACTCGTCGGCCGGGAACACCTTCTCGATGTCGCGCTGCGCGATCATGTTGCCCATGGTCGCCCGCCGGTCACCGGCGAGCACGACTCCACCGGGGAAGGTCACGGCGACGATCGTCGTGCCGTGCGGCGCCTCGACGACACCCTCCGGCAGCTGCCGGTTGCCCGGGAGCATCTCCGGCGAGTGGGCGGAGAGGAAGTCGATGAACGAGGACGAGCCCGGCGTCAGGAAGGCAGCTGGTAGACGCCCGGTGCTACGAGTGTTGGCTTCCACGCGTGTCCCTCCACGTATGCGGCGGCCCGCCTCATGGCGTCGGGCCGATCCTTGAACTGCCCCAGGGCTGCATTGCAGCTGAAGCACAGTACGCCACGGACCCTACCCGTCTCGTGACAGTGATCCACATGCTCGGCAGGAGCGGCGAGGCAGATACAGCAGACGCCGACCTGCTCCTTGATCATCGCATCCAACTCCGTCGGGCTGAGGCCATACTTGCGCCTGAAATAGCTGATGCGATTCCGCTCTGCACGGCAATCGCGACAGTAGCTGGACCATCCGTCCGACGAGGTCCTGTTGCGCTCCCATTCACTGTGAGGCTTGATCTCCTCACAGTCCGGGCACCGTTTGTGTCCTTGCGGCACGGGTACCTTCACCCGCACTGCCCGTCCCATGGCCTCCTGCCGCTGACGGTAGTAAGCGGCAGCGCATTCCTTGCAATACGCCTGGAGCCCGTCGGACGTGGACCGATTACCGGCGAAGGCTGCCCGCGGTTTGTGCTCCTTGCACCGCGAACAGCGCTTCGCCTCGACGCCTTCCGCCACTCGCCCCACCCCGGCCCTTCGATTCGAAGGGAATCGACCTTTACTGTCCACCCTTCTGAACGAACGACCTCACGAAATCCTCAGCGTTCTCCTCCAGGACGTCGTCGATCTCGTCCAGGACGGAGTCCACGTCCTCGCTCAGCTTCTCCTGGCGTTCCTGGAGGTCGGAGCTCCCCTCCGCGGTCGTCTCCTCGACCTCCTCCGTGGAACGCGTCGCCTTCTGCTGTCCGCCGCCGGTGTCCTTGGTCGCCATATCCCTCACCCCGCTCGAATCGGCCCGCTCGGTTGGGTCTCTCAAGATCAGACCCTACAAGCCAGGTCTGACATCGGCCCCGCAGTTTGCTACAACGTCCGGGCACTAGTCCCATGATTCCCAGTGCCCGGCCATTTCAGGCGCCCGACAGGACACGGACCAGTTCCTCCGCCGTCCTGCACCGGTCGAGCAGCTCCTTCACGTGGTTCCTGGTGCCCCGCAGGGGCTCCAGCGTCGGCACCCGCTGAAGTGAGTCACGGCCGGGGAGGTCGAAGATCACGGAGTCCCAGGACGCGGCCGCCACGTCGTCCGCGTACTGCTCCAGGCACCGGCCCCGGAAGTAGGCCCTGGTGTCCTCCGGAGGCTTGGTCTCCGCCCTCTCGACCTCGGTCTCGTCCAGGAGCCGCTTCATGCGCCCCCGGGCCACCAGGCGGTTGTACAGGCCCTTCTCGGGGCGCACGTCGGCGTACTGCAGGTCCACGAGGTGCAGCCGCGCCGCGTCCCAGTCGAGGCCGTCACGCCGCCGGTAGCCCTCCATGACCTCGCGCTTGGCGATCCAGTCCAGCTCGCCGGCCAGACTCATCGGATCGTTCTCGAGCCGGTTGAGGGTGTCCTCCCAGCGGACCAGGACGTCCTTGGTCTGCTCGTCGGCGTCCACGCCGTAGCGCTCCTCCACGTACTTCCTGGCCAGCTCGAAGTACTCCATCTGGAGCTGGACCGCGGTGAGTGTCCGGCCGCTGCGCAGCGTGACGAGGTACTGGAGGCCGGGGTCGTGGGAGACCTGGTGGAGGGTGCGGACGGGCTGGTCGACGGCGAGGTCCACGTTGATGAACGAGTCCTCGATCATGGAGAGGACCAGCGCCGTCGTGCCCAGCTTGAGGTAGGTGGAGATCTCCGAGAGGTTCGCGTCGCCGATGATCACATGGAGCCGGCGGTACTTCTCGGCGTCCGCGTGGGGCTCGTCGCGGGTGTTGATGATGGGCCGCTTCAGGGTCGTCTCCAGGCCGACCTCGACCTCGAAGTAGTCGGCGCGCTGGCTGATCTGGAAGCCGTGCTCGCGGCCGTCCTGGCCGATGCCGACCCGTCCCGCACCGGTGACCACCTGCCGGGAGACGAAGAACGGGGTGAGGTGGCGAACGATGTCCGAGAAGGGCGTCTCCCGCTTCATCAGGTAGTTCTCGTGGGTGCCGTAGGAGGCGCCCTTGTTGTCGGTGTTGTTCTTGTACAGGTGGATGGGCTGGGCGCCGGGGAGCTGGGCGGCCCGCTCGGCGGCCTCCGCCATGATCCGTTCGCCGGCCTTGTCCCAGAGGACGGCGTCGCGCGGGTTGGTGACCTCGGGGGCGCTGTACTCGGGGTGGGCGTGGTCGACGTAGAGCCTGGCTCCGTTGGTGAGGATCACATTGGCCAGGCCGATGTCCTCGTCGGTGAGCTGACTGGAGTCGGCGGCCTCGCGGGCGAGGTCGAAGCCGCGGGCGTCCCGCAGCGGATTCTCCTCCTCGAAATCCCAGCGGGCGCGGCGCGCCCGGTGCATCGCCGCCGCGTAGGCGTTGACGATCTGGGACGAGGTGAGCATGGCATTGGCGTTCGGGTGGCCCGGAACGGAGATCCCGTACTCCGTCTCGATGCCCATTACTCGCCGTACGGTCATGCGGCCCTCCTTGCCCGGCGGCGCTCCCCATCGGGTGCGGCGCTACAAGTACCGACGAGCCTAGAGCGACTCCACGCCGGTGGGGAGATCGATTACGTCATTCCTGCGGAGAAAATGCGGGGAAAAGCGTCCGGCTGTTGGGGGCCTTGGGGCCTGGTCCCCGCCACCAGGGGGTGGGGCCAAAGGCACGCCCCGTTTTTGTCCCCATTTCGATGGAGCGTTCGCGGTCCTCGCCCCCCTTTTCTGTGGC